>CAXTNZ010000244.1:0-10461 GCA_964245695.1 uncultured bacterium
CCCTTATGCTTGGATAAACGAATCCCTAACAACGATTCACCGGGCGGACTGGTATCGTTCAGTACAAACCATCCACGGTCGCCCTGGTGCGATGGTGATTGTGGATGGACAAGAGGTAATTAATTTTGCCAGTAACGACTATTTAGGATTAGCGGGGGACGATCGCTTAATTGAAGCCGGGGTTGCAGCTACCAAACAATTCGGCACGGGAAGCACTGGTTCGAGATTACTCAGCGGACATCGAGAATTACACAGAGAGTTGGAACAGGCGATCGCTTCTCTGAAACAAACAGAAGATGCACTTGTATTCAGTTCTGGCTATTTAGCAAATTTAGGAGCAATAACCGCCTTAGTAGGCAAACGTGATTTAATACTTTCTGACGAGTACAATCACTCTAGCTTGAAAAATGGAGCGATTCTCAGTGGTGCGACGATTATCGAATATCCGCACTCTGATGTGACAGCTTTAAAAAATCTCTTGAGTCAACGGCAAAACTACCGACGCTGTTTAATTATCACTGATAGCGTCTTCAGCATGGATGGGGATTTATGTCCTTTACCAGCACTGGTGGATTTAGCTGAAGAATTTAGCTGTATGCTGTTAATTGATGAAGCTCATGCCACTGGGGTGTTGGGTAAAACTGGCGCCGGCTGTGTAGAACATTTCGGCTGTAGCGGAAAGCAATTAATTCAAATTGGCACTTTGAGTAAAGCTTTAGGCAGTTTAGGGGGTTATGTCGCCGGCAGTGCCACTTTAATCGACTTTTTGCGAAATCGCGCCCCCAGTTGGATTTACACCACCGCGCTTTCCCCCGCAGACACCGCAGCAGCGTTAGCAGCAATCAAGATAGTCCAACTTGAACCGCAACGCCGCAGCCAATTATGGGCGAATGTCGATGAGTTGAAAAAGTCGATGCAATTACCCAAGTTGAAATTATTGCCTTCGGAATCGCCTATATTATGTTTTCAATTGCCAAGTGCAGCAGCAGCACTAGAAGCAGGAAAGCAACTAAAAGCATCTGGCATTTTTGCCCCTGCAATTCGTCCCCCAACAGTTCCCACAAGTCGCATCCGCATATCTGTAATGGCAACTCATAAATCAGTGCATATTCAGAAGTTGGTAGAAGCGCTTTTAAGTATATATATGTAGTGAGGACTTCAGTCCTCAAATCAGGGCTTCAACCCTGACAATAGTGAACCATATCTGCATTGAAGTGCTGATCAGTAGGTGCAGATTCCAACGTGTGGCATAACTAGCTGACTTGTTGATTGGTTTTGATTTGCATCCAGGACAGAATTAACAACGCCATCGCTAGAATAACTATACCCATGCTCACCCGATTGCACCTATAAAGCCTGCAAGTTTGTAAAAAGATGCAGGCTCAATATTTACTTGGTTTGACAAATGACTAAACCTTCGTGCGGTCAGTTAAGATTTCGTATCCATTCTCAGTCACAAGCAATGTATGTTCAAACTGAGCAGCTAGGGATTTGTCTAATGTGACTACAGTCCAACGGTCTGATAGAGTGCGGGTCACTTTAGAACCAGCAGCTACAATGGGTTCGATTGTCAATGTCATTCCAGCCCGGAGTTTCACATTTGGCATTTCACGAGTACGAAAGTTGAACACTGAAGGTTCTTCGTGCATGTTGCGACCAATCCCGTGCCCAGTGTAATTTTCAAGAACACTCAAGCCGTGTGCCTCTACACAGTCTTGAACAGCCCCAGCAATATCCATCAGATACGCTCCTGCTTTTACTTGCTCAATTCCCTTGTAGAGTGCTTCTTCGGCAACCTGAATCAACTTTTCTGTCTTTGGGGACACCTTACCCACGGCAATAGTGATACAAGAATCACCGTGAAAGTTCTGATAACAAGCCGCTGTATCAACCTTCAAAACATCTCCAGGTCGAATCACCCGTTTAGAACTGGGGATGCCATGCACAGCTTCATGATTAATTGAAGCGCAGATAGAGCCAGGAAACCCGTGGTATCCCTTGAAACTGGGTGTTGCGCCCATTTCTCGGATGTGTTTCTCTGCGTAAGCGTCTAAGTCAGCAGTCGTCATCCCAGGTTGCACTATTTGAGAAATATTTTTTAGCACAGTTGCAACAATCGAAGCTGCTTGACGCATGATTTCAATTTCACGTTGGGACTTGATGGTAATAGCACGACTTTGCCGTTGAGCATTTCTCTGGGTCAAGAGGCTGTCAAGGATATTCATGGGTCAAGAGGTAAAATTTGACTATGCTTGCTACTTTAGCATACAATAGCTTATTGTAGCTTAAAATAAGACAATAAAGGCTACTGTAAGATGCTATGATAAGTACTATCTACGCAATACATAAATTTTGAAATGGGCGGCAAAACTCTATTGTCTGGTGTAACAACGTACATTTCCCCGGAACTGAAAGCAGAGTTGGAGGCATGGGCACAAGAGGAAGAACGTTCTATTTCCTGGCTTCTTGCCAAACTTATTGAGAATAAACTTCAGGAACGACGACAAAAAGTATCACAAGCGTTGATTGCAAGCAACCAAGATTAGCTAAGCGCGATCGCAGGATGCTCTCTGTTTGGAGAAAGCGTTACGAACTAAACTTCGCTTTTAAAGACGTGGTATTCCCAACTTTGTTGAAGATTTAACCAAAATTCAGCACTGTTTCCAAAAAATTTTGATAACCGCAGGGCAGTACTTGGTGTTACTCCACGCTTTTGGTTTACTAGCTCATTGATTCGCTGATAGGGAACGTGAATTGAAGAGTGCAAGTTCAGTTTGTGATATTGCAAAAGGCTCTAAGAAATCCTTCAATAAAATTTCCCCAGGATGCATGGGAGGACGATGTTTAGGCACTCTCATTGCTACATAGCTCACTAATGATATCGCATAAAATTTCGCAAATAGCGTCCAATTAAGCGATGCTACCGCGTTTTCTGGCTTCTTTGTAGGAAGTGCCCACATTTCTCAAGCCAGCTTTAATCATTTGTTGTTCCAGTAAGGCAAAGAAACGCGCTTTATCACCACCTTTTACCACAGCTTGATTATGCGCTTCCGCGATCGCTACTGGATACCCATATCCTTTTTGCACTTGTGCCAACATCAATCCTAATGCTTGGTCTAACATAGTGGTATTTTCTGCTACCCACGCCGGAACTTCTATCCGGGCAATTTCGGTACCAACGTGGACATAGCAAAAGTAAATTTTTTGGTCTTCATACTGTTCTAAAATGTGGGCATTACTGCGCCATAAAGTACTGCGTTGTCCGGGTTTGAGTTGAGTTGACCAAAGCGCAGTATCTCGTAAAGGTTCAAATATTTTACAAGGTACTTTTTCTAATTGATTTGGGCAAAAACTTTTACAATCAGGTACTGGGTGAGAACAAGCTGTTAAACGTAAAAAGTTCATCGCTTCAATGTTGCGAGAAGCGCTGAGATAACCCATGATGGGAATTTGAGCTTCGCGCATCTGTTTCCAAGCTTCAAGGATTGGAGGTAAAATGCGATCGCGTGCATCAAACGGCAACTGTTCCAAAAACCAATAAATTAACGAACCATCCACCATTGCTAGCGTTGGTGCTTCCGTCTTTTCTGCACAAGCAAGTTCTGCTAACACAGTTGTTTCACTAGCAGTGCGCCGATAACCCATCCATTCTTCAGTGCGAATTCCCCACTGCCGCGACATATATAAATCTTCTGGGCGGTAAAATACTTCTGGTAAACTATCTAAAATTGGGTGAAGATTTTGTCCGTAGTGCAAAACTA
The DNA here is from genome assembly GCA_964245695.1 of uncultured bacterium. GTDB lineage: Bacteria > Cyanobacteriota > Cyanobacteriia > Cyanobacteriales > Nostocaceae > Hassallia. Next base: position 3,762 of record CAXTNZ010000244.1, read on the forward strand.
CTCTGCCAATGTTGAGGAGATAGCAGTAAGCAATTTCGTGGTGGTTGGGGGCAATTTGGGAACCGTCGGTAGCAATAACAGTATGTACCTTCGGCGGAGTTGGAATATCAATACAGGCATCTAGTGGTTCAACTGGGGTAGCATTAGAAAAAATAATGCGATCGCGCCATTTTTCCTGTCGCTGTACTAAATCATCTTGACACTCATAAGCATTTTTCAGATGTTGTTGAGCTAATTCTAAACGCTGGCGACTTGCAGCAGCTTCTAAAGTCAGATGCTGACTTAAACCTTGCATTTGTCGCGCTAATTGTGTCAGGTCAAGCATAGCTAAGAGTTAGGAGTTAGGAGTTAGAAGTTATTAGTTAAGAATAATTGTTTCTCTTTAAAGTTTTAAGCCTGCCTCCGCAGGCTTTGTTTGTGTAGCCCAACCCTTCTAGGGTTAGGGTATCGAAAGATTATTGCAATAGTTAAATATATTAACACCAAGTAGAAAAATCTTGACCAAACTGAGAAAGCGATATTAGCTGAATTCGCGAATCGTTTTCAGCCGCTTTTCTTTCTGGTTGAGTATTATAGCCCCAGTCGGCCAGAAAGAGTTTCACATTTTCTAAGTCTGTTTGCTGTTTGACTATCTGTAACGTTTTGAATCTATCTTCTACAAACCATATATTGATTGCATTTTGATTTGCTGCCTGCATTAATTCTCGCAGAATTTCGTATTTAGGACGCTTCACTTCTTTGCCAAAAATTGCTTCTTTTGGTAAATTAACCCCTTCTTTTTGCAACAACTGCTGTACAAAACGCCCTTCTTTGGTGGTGATGATGTATAACTTGACAAGACTTGCAATAGTCGCTTTGATTTTTTCTACTACACCTGGATAAAATCGATGTAGACTCAGCCAACCGTCTAAATCTGTGGCAATCCATTCATCCCGCAGATTATCTAATTTTGTACTAATTTCTTTCGCCTGTAGCTTGTCTTCTAACAAAAGTTGTTGGGTAATGCTTGCCCATTCGTGAAGAATCTTTTCGTCAGAAATTCCCTCTACTAAAGCTTTGATTAAAACCGGCATTTCCCAACCAGTTTCAATTACAGGTCTTAGCCGATAGAATCTAGAAGCTAAATCATCTGATGGTGTTTGGTTAGCTGGCGACCAAATTTGACAATAGGTACGCCATGATACCTGAAAATATTCAATTAGTCCGTCGCAAATTACACCATCAAAGTCTAAAGCGAGAATTGTAGGACTACTTGGCATCATTGTTTTGAGGATTAAAACTGCTGTTGTCAGCTTAGCTGAACTAGCAATTATTTGTTTGTATCTGCTGCAATGAATTGTTATGGCTGCAATCGGCATGTTAGACTGCAAGCCCATAGTCTAAGTACAAGCCGCTTCGCGATCGCGAACCTGTCTACGCACTTTTGACTATCAACTATTTCTTCAGGCAGAAGTTTTTTTTCAAATTATAAGCTAAAATATTACCTAAAAATATCCTCACCAGGTCGTATAGTCAAAGTCTTTCTTGAGAAAGAACTCTTTACGGCGGTAATTTTATAGAGTGATGATAGTAGACGCATTTTGGAACAATTAAACACTATGAGTAATCAATCAGAAAATGAAATTAAGCAGCCAGTAAGTGAAGATTGGCATTCTAGAGAAGAGCCTACAGCTAAGGAAAGAAACTTAACGGCGAATCCGGGAGATGTAATTGCCGATAAGCCTGAATCAGTGGAAGAAAAGGCTAAGCAAGTTGCTGTAGATTCACCAGACATTACAGGCGACCATATTACCGTACCGACATACTTCGTTGTCGATGAACCGGATGGAGAGAAAAAGGCACTCCACCATGTGAAGGATGCTGAAGAAATTTCTGATGTAATTCGCCAAGCACGAGTTGATGAAGATGGAAACCGGACTTGGCGGTAGACACCGATGGTGCTAGCTAAGCAATAAGCCAAGGACGTAAATCCTTGGCTCAAGTATTCTGGGTTTTTAGTGCATTTTAAAGAATTTTAACCCACACAAGCTCTTAGCTTTTAGCTTATGGCAAGATAAAAGCGGGCGAAAAGCTATGCACTCGATACAAAGACCGATTAGTCAAACTGGCAACTACAACTACCTGCTGTTTTTGCCCGATGCTTACGAAACAGAAGAGCATCTTTTCCCGACAATCCTATTTTTACACGGCGCGGGTGAACGAGGCTCTAATTTAGACGACGTAAAAAGACACGGTGTCGCAAAAATTGTAGAACAACAGCCAGACTTTCCTTTTATTGTCATTTCTCCCCAATGTCCGCGAGGTCAGTATTGGGATGTTAACTTGTTGAGTGACCTTTTGGAGCGGGCGATCGCATCTTATCCTATCGATCCAGATCAAGTCTATCTCACAGGCTTAAGTATGGGCGGTTACGGAACATGGCATTTAGCAGCAGCGCAACCACAACGATTTGCTGCCATAGCGCCAGTCTGCGGTGGTGGAAACCCAGCCCAAGCAAGCAAGCTGAAAAATTTGCCCGTGTGGGCATTTCATGGTGCGCTGGATAATGTAGTGCCCTTAAGCGAGTCTGAAATTATGGTTTCCGCACTGAAAGCTGCTGGCAAAAACGTGAAGTTTACAGTTTACCCCGAAGCTGATCACGACTCGTGGACACAGACATATAAAAATCCAGAGTTATACGAATGGTTTTTGCAGCATCAGCGTTCTTAAGCTGTGTTTTAAAGACTTACTACGCTCACATGCTAGAATCACTGATTGCTCAAGCCTGCTTTCATTTCACGCAGGCGAAAGTCTGGCTAATAGGAATCTCAATTTGGAACTCGCTTCCCTGTCCAAGTTCTGATAAACATATAAGACTTCCTTTATGGTTGTCAATTATAATCTTATAGCTAATTGATAATCCTAGCCCTGTTCCTTCACCCACAGGTTTAGTTGTGAAGAAGGGGTCAAATATTCGTGTTTTAACATTTGGCATCATTCCTATACCATTATCTTTTATACTAATTCTCACGGTGCATTTATTGAGAATTTCCGTGTGAATCTTGATTGTACTAGGATTATTTTTTATCTCTTCTGGTGAGCGTTTCCTGTCTTGTTCTTGCAAAGCGTCTATGGCATTGCTGATAATATTCATCAACACTTGATTAATTTGCCCAGCATAGCATTCAACTTTTGGCAAGTTACCATACTTTTTGACAATTTCAATCGCCGGAGACTCAGGCTTACTCTTAATACGATGCTGCAAAATGAGCAAAGTACTGTCGATTCCTTCATGAATATTGACTATTTTCATATCGGCTTCGTCTAGCCTAGAGAAGTTTCTTAGACTGAGGACAATCTCACGAATGCGATCAGTACCCGCTTTCATTGATTTCAATATTTTGGGTAAATCCTCAACGATAAAGTCTAGTTCAATCTCTTCAGTTCGGTCAGCAATTTCTGGATCTGTAAGAAAATAGCGTTGCTGGTAAAGGTCAATTAATGAGAGTAAATCAGCCGTATAGTTATTAATATAGGTGAGATTGCCATGAATAAAGTTTACAGGGTTATTAATTTCGTGGGCTATACCTGCTACTAGTTGACCGAGAGCAGACATTTTTTCAGCTTGAATCAATTGAGATTGTGTCTGCTGTAATGAATTTAAGGTTTTGCTAAGTTCTTGAGTGCGTTCTTCTACCCGACTTTCTAAAGTATGGCGAGCTATTTCTAGTTCATTTGTGTATTCTGCTAACCGTTTAATCAGACTGTTAAAAGAGTTGGCTAATACTCCTATTTCATCTGTTGTCATTACGGGAACTAATATATCAAACTTTAATTCTTTGGCTGTTCGCAGCGCTATATTAGTCAAAGCGATGATAGGAGCAGTGAGTATGTGACTCGTGTAAATGGCGATAAAGGTGGCAAATATCACTGAAAAAAGGATGCTTGCAACAATGATTTGAGAGCCAATATTGTCTACTTTTATCAAAAGTGCATCTGCTTCTCTATCGTCTTGATAAGAGTGATTAATTACATCAGTTAAGTCATTATCTATTTGCTCGTACTTGACTAACAGAGGAGTGAGATTAAATTTTAATAAAAGTTGTTGTGCTGGTTCAACATCTTGGGGCTTCAAATGCTCTACATCAATTCGCTGCACTATTTCCTCTACTTGCTGGAGATATTCTTCTGGTACGCTTCTGTAAGTTTGTAAAAAGCCTGGTATGCCTTCAGCGTGTTGCTCTAATTTATAATTTTCACTATTTGCATAAGACTCAGTTTCAGCCCATACCTTTTTGAGTTCATTGGCATAAGTGGAAAATTCAGAGTATTCATGTTTCAATAGTTCGGGCTTTCCCAACAAAGAAATAAATTGTTCCTGAGATGACCGTGTTTGTAATACAGCAGTTTGCAAACGATGAAGTAGATTAATTTCATAGTCAGCGTCTTGTTGTTGCAGCCTAGCAGGTTTTTCGTAGTAATCTCCAATTAAGAAACCTCCAACTGTACCCACAACAGCAATACTCAGGATGAGAGCATATCCATAACGAATTTTTTGACCAATACTAAGATTGTGAGTTATTTTATTAAGCCAAATTTTAGGTATTTTTCCTAAAACATTCGGAAAATTTTTCATAATGCAGGTTTTTTTGTATATCTATATTTGTATATCTATAACTGTATTGTAGAGACGTTTCCGGAAACGTCTCTACATTGCCATCTAAGGAATTTTCATAATTCATTTAGGAACGCTATATTTCCTACTTGCTTATTAGCCTTTTTCCTGTTAAAAACCTATTGATAAAATAAACTTTTTATGATGTAATTAATTTTTAAATTTTTCTGTGTGGCTTTACTAAAAAAACAAAAATCCGCTTTAATTAAACTTAAAATGCTTTCACTTTATTTAATAAAAGTTAGAAATGTCGTCAGAATAATTACTGGATGTTAGCCTAACCACCAGCAAATAACTCAGTAGTTATGCGTATATTTAGGAAAAATTATATATACAGTATTTTTCATGTATTTGAACCACAACCATGCGTAGGGGCTATTCTGTGCTGTCCCCCTATAATATGGTCTATTTACAAGGGAAACTCCTGTAAGTTACCACTTGTAGGGAAAAATAATTGAAGAAGGTAAGCTGGTCAACTAAATTAAAGGCACATACCTCTAGAAGCTGATTTTGACGAAGCGTCAAAATTGTCCCTCCCCTACAAGGGGAGGGGGGAAGGGGGGTTAGGTCAGTTTTCTATTTTTTCAGGTTGAACTACTTATCGCCCTTACAGCATTGCTGAATTTTGTTTTGCAATTAGCCAAAATAGATATGTAACGTGTTATTTATCCAACCTTGAATCAACAAAGGCGAGAACGTGCGTAACCTCCAAGAAACTCACTTAAACCGCGCTCGTGCTAGTCTCAGACAAGCGCTGTCTTGGTATGGATATCTTCGTAAGCCAGGACAACCGCAATCAAACCTGGAATTAACAGGTTTGGTGAAACCAGAATTAGAGATGTTGACGAATACTCTCAACAAGCTAGACTCTAACGTGATTAGAATTGCTGCTTTTGGTTTAGTGAGTCGTGGTAAGTCAGCGGTGTTGAACGCCTTGGTAGGACAAAAGATTCTGCAAACAGGTCCCCTGAACGGTGTGACTCAGTATCCTCGTTCTCTAAGGTGGACTCCGGGCGGAAAGGTGCAGGTAGAATTAATTGATACCCCTGGATTAGATGAAATTCAGGGGGAGGTAAGAGGGCAAATGGCGCGAGACGTAGCGCAGCAAGCTGATTTGATTTTGTTTGTCGTGTCTGGTGACATCACGCGGACTGAGTATCAAGCACTGCTGGAATTGCGGCGATCGCAAAAACCCCTAATTCTGGTGTTTAACAAAATAGACTTGTATCCAGATACAGATAGAACAGCTATTTATAAAAATTTGCAACAACTTGGTGCAGGACATCCCCAAAACAAGCCGCTATTACCTGATGAAATTGTTATGGTAGCGGCTGAACCAGCACCCCTGGAAGTGCGGGTTGAGTGGACTGATGGTCGTGTAAGTTATGAATGGGAGACACCACAGCCGCAAGTAGAGGAACTGAAGCAAACAATTCTTAACATTCTCAATCGTGAAGGGCGATCGCTTCTGGCATTAAATGCACTCATCCAAGCAAGAGATGCAGAAGAGGCGATCGCTCAAAAAACCATCGACTTACGCCAACAACAAGCCGAAGACCTGATTTGGCAGTTTACCAAATACAAAGCTTTAGCAGTTGGGTTAAATCCCATCGCCTTCTTAGATATCCTCGGCGGAACCGTCGCCGATTTAGCATTAATTCGCTCCTTAGCAAGATTATACGGCTTACCGATGACCGGTTACGAAGCCAGTAAAATTCTGAAAACGATTTTCTTTAGTTCCGGTGGCTTACTGCTGGGAGAATTAGGCAGCAGCTTCTTGTTAGGTTTAGGCAAAAGTACCGCAGCTTTAGCAAGTGGTGAAAATCCCACCAATATTACAGCCTTCGCCGGAGGTGCGATCGCTCAAGCTGGTATCGCCGGTTATGGCGCATACACCATAGGTAAAGCCGCACAAGCATATCTTGAAAAAGGCTGCACTTGGGGTCAATTGGGCGCTAGCACCGTGATTCAAGAAATTCTCTCTCAAGTTGACCAAAATACAATTTTGTACCGCTTGCGGCAAGAATTGGGGATTGGGGACTAGGG
>CAXTNZ010000245.1:0-10396 GCA_964245695.1 uncultured bacterium
AGCTTTGTCTCCCCAAGATCAAATCTTCCTGAGCGACTTTTGCAAGAGGTCTAATCAAGGATGCGATCACCGACGGTGGGCGGAACGCCATCGCATCCTTGAGTGCGTTGTAGGCGATCGCGCCTATAAAATAAATTGACGAGCGCAATTTTCTTGTAATCAAGTCTCTTGGGATAAAAATGATGACTGAAGCTCAATGAACCTATCCCACTAATATCGAAATGTGGTAATCTACTTCTCATATTGAGAAGGGTGTATCTGTTTATGGCTGGGCGTTTTCAAGGATTGAGTGACCTGGAATGGAAACTATTTGAGGATATATTTCCTGAAGAACCATCCAAACCTGGGTCATGTATGCCTCATACACCATATCGTTATGTATTAAATAGTCTATTATATATCCTGATTACTATCTTGTCGATGGTGTGACTTACCACATGGGGATACATGGGCATCAAAAAGTTCATCCCACCGATGGTTAAAGCGATGGCGCTCAGATGGAACATTTGAATATATACAAGGGCGTGTAAAGCGCGATCGCTTCGGAGAGGGGGCTTATAAACTGGGACTTTGGGGCTGTTGACGGCTCTTTTTCCCGCAGGATCGGGAGGAGGTGAAGAAGTTGCGTATGGGGGCAAAGGCAAAGGTGTTCTTATCCATACGCTTACGCATATGTAATGGAATGCCCTTGGCTAATTCCACAACCCCAGCCAACAGTAATGAGAGAGAACAAGTGTTACCTCTGCTTGATAAAGTAAAACTTAAAACTTTGAAACGTGGCAGACCACGTAAAAAACTCAAGGTACTGGCTGAGGTCTAAAGGTTATGATTCTACTCATAAAAACGTGCAGCCCTACGTAAGCGGGGTATTCGACCCCAAATACCAAAACGGATATGGAAAACTAAGAAAAATAGAGGTAGACCGATTAAAATCTCTGTTCCCAGATTTCAATAGGAACGTTGTTTTGCTTGGTATCAACGTAAATATCGTCGTCTAGCCGTACGCCCGTGAACGTCAAAAAGTATATTTTGATGCATTCATTGACCTTGGTACTATTCATATCTGGATTCAAAGAATTGTATTAGTGGGATAGATTCATGAAAGATGAATTTTTGTCAATTATTTTTGAGCAATTTTTAATAGTTAATCGTTCTTGGGATTTTATCGTTGGGTTGGCTGGGGAATTATTGCTCATAATTTAACTATTATTAGTCGAACCACACTCAAGAATAAAATAAATTATCAGGTTAGTTTTATTTTTTTTCATCAATAAATATTTAGTTTAAGGAAATATTAGTTCTTCAAAAATACATGCATAATATTTAAGTTTCACTTGGTGATGATTCAGAAGTGTTGAATGTTAAGAAAAAGTCGATAAAAATAGCCCAAAATATGTTAAATTATGGGCGAAGGATTAAAATATTTTAAGTGAACAGTGATTATAAACTCATTTCCCAAAATTGTCAAAGGTATCTTAAGAGAACTGCCCAAAAACGATTATCCAGTCTTGAACAGTCGTTTGTTCTTTGAGTGCTGGCTATCTTATGCCCTGGATAACAGCTTAACAAGTAGGCGAGATTTGTTTACAAGATTAAACAACAGAGGATTTGAAGTAGATATTTCTACATTTTCTAAGGCAAGTTCTCACCGCAGTCAAAAATCCTTTCAATAAATTTATCAGAAATTGAATGAGTTAGTACCGAATAAAATTCACAAAAAATTACATAAGAAATATGCAATTTGTCCAATAAATTCAACAATTATCACTCTCACCAGTAGGTTGTTATGGGTGCTAAGTCATCATCAAGTGAAACTTTTCAGTTCTCTAAATCTAGCTACTGGAAGTCCAGAAGATAACTTCATCAATTTTGGACATGACCATGATTAGAAATTTTGTTCCAAAATGATGTCTAGTTTACCAACAAATGCTATTGGTGTCATGGATAGAGGCTTTGCCGGATTAAAATTTATTCAAGAATTGGTACATGAAAACAAATACTTTGTTTTGCGGATTAAAAACAATTGGAAACTAGAATTTGAGGATGCCACTGGATTAATCAAAGTTAGTGTATCTAATGATGCTCAAGCCTATAGAGTTATTAATCCAAGTTGCGGGTTATCGACTGATATGAACTTGTTATCACTCAATTGATGCGATCGCGTACAACGGCATTGGGATTGGTGCGTAGCGCCAACTTGCCAATGCCGTTGTTGCCAGCATTCAGCTACTTAAATAATTTTAAGTTGTATAAATTACTTATTCAATAAAAGCTTGTTGAAGAGTAAAAGAAAAAATGAATGCTCTGAGCCTAGGTAAAAACCCTTCATAAGTGACTGCATGTATTGCAAAGCGGAAAAACACAAGTGATACGACTAAATACAGTTTCGATATAATGCCGAGTATGTTGTTTAATATATTGATTTCAAGGCTGGTCTCGACGCTTGGAGTTCTTTTTCCGCATGACTTTTAAAGAAATTTGACTTGTTTGTTCACTCGTCACCTCAATGGTGTAGTCGGTGTAAGCTGAATCACCATAAAGTTCACTTGCCTTTGGGAGATTTAAAGGTAAGGCCGAATAGCGCACGTACATCGTTGGCACTACCAGGCATAAACACAAATTCTACGGGAATACCATTTTTGGTTGTTAATAACTGAACTCAAAAGAAAGTAAAAATATCGTTTTTTCGATGCGATGTAACCTTTATACTGCGCCGACTGGATTATTTTTACATTAAAGATACGGATGTTGTCGCAGATGGGCACTGGAAACGAGTCTAAAAGATATTCAGTGGAATCACTAATTTCCTTCAGTACCATTCCCACTTGATGAAACAAGTCGTTGATTAACATGGAGACACTGTGTAATCTCCGGTTAAATCGTGACTTTTCGCTCGATATTAGATATCAAATTATGGTATGAGCATATAGCTACAAGCCTTACTATGATTACCATTAAAGAACATCATATTTTAAAAGCCTTCTTCTATACGCCTTTAAAATATAATTTCGCTCTCGTACTAAAATATTACAGCGTTCTCCATTAGCTGATAATATAAACTCACCCATGTTTCTCATTAAATCTAATGTCAGGCCTTTTTTTAAATAATTACGAGCTTTTTGAAACCAAGTTTTTCGCTGATTATCTGTATTAAAAGCCGCTTCCGCGAAGCTTTGTAAATGCTCGGCAGCATGATAAAAGTCTAATAATTGATAAGTTTCATATGGGCATGATAGTTTTTTTAATAAAAGAGGAATATGTTCTCCTTCAGCTAGGCACCGTCTGCAATTAATAAGACCTGTTTTGCCTGACTAATTCCCAAATGGAATAAATACATCTCTAAGATTTCTAAAAATCCTTGATATCCCTCATAAGTACCATCATTGGTAATAGGAATTTATGATGAGTTAATTTTTTTACCTTGCTCATTGACTACGTAAATAGTTAATAATTTAGGCTCAATCCATTCTCCTGTAAAGCCTCTACGATTAGTTTTAATCCTACGTCTCCCTTTTTTAGGTATGCGAATACGTGTACGCCCACCGTCCACAGCAATTACAACACGTTGGTCTTGAAGAGTATTTAAGTTAGATAAATTACCAGATTTTAAATCATTTAACTTGTTATTACGTAAATCTATTCCCCGTTGATCAAAATAATATGTTAGTCGTTATATTCGTTTTAAACTAATATTTATTCCCCAATCAATTAGGGTTCTACGTGCAGCTTCAAAAGAGCCAGCGATTGCACCGTATTGGGCAACCGTTGATAAAACAACCGGGGTTAAGCCCTCAGACATTCCGCGCATATTTTAAAAATGGGCAAAATCCTTCGTGCAAAGACTTTTTATCTTTATTTGGTTGAGAAAGACGTTCAACTACATACGGTAGTTTTAAAGTTACTTCAACATTGCCAACTGTTAATACTTTTCGCTTTTTATAATCATGTTTTTGCGTTGTCTTATGCCACCATCCCTGTGTCTGCTGCATTGATTTATCTAAAAAATCTTGAGATTTAGACAGATTATGAAGCAATAAAGCAATACATTCTCCGGCTAAAATTAATGCAGATTCCCTAATTTCGTCCTCACGGAATTTTAAAATTCTTCCATCAAATTCTGATATGTTCGTTACTTCTAAAAGTTTCGTAACTTTTCAAAGAAAGTGTGACAATGATTTGCTGAAATCGAAGGTAGAATATATGTTATTTTTCATTCAGTGTAGGCATTCCCGGTTTTGATGTCACATATCAAAACTTTTATTATTCGGGAATCCTACCTTTTTTTTGTCCCAAAAAAAACGGTAGGATTCATATCCTAAAGATCGTCAGCAAACTTAACTCAGTATTACTACTGTGCTATAATTACTAAATATATTAAGCATACTGAAATTAGTTTTTAGCGAACGCACGTTTTTTATCCGACCTCACTGTTAGAGCGTTGCTCCCGTATTTGGAAAATTGGAAATATAATGCCACCTATAGCGGGGTTCCGCAGGGTGCAGTCGTAAGCCCAATACTTTCCAATCTGGTGCTGGACAAGTTGGACAAATACGTCGAACGCGAACTCATACCAGCATACACACTCGGTCAACGAAGGAGTGTCAACCCTCCGTACAATGTACTGACCAAAGCAGCAGCTAAAGCACGAAAAGCCGGAAAATTGGAAGAAGCACGGAGACTGAACCAACAGGCGCAGTCCATTCCATCCCGTGACCCTAATGACCCCAATTTTCGTCGCCTTTGGTACGTAAGGTACGCCGATGATTTCCTGTTGGGAGTAGTAGGCTCAAAATCCGAAGCGTTGGATATCAAACAGAAAATTGCCACGTTTTTACGTGACGAACTGAAACTGGAACTCAGTAATGAAAAGACGCTCGTAACCCATGCTCGTGACGAAGCAGCTAAATTCCTGGGTTATGAAATCCACATACTACATGCCGATGATAAACACGACCATCGTGGTCAAAGATGTATCAACGGTAGTGTAGGGCTAAGGGTTCCTAAAAGCGTAATCAAAGACCACTGTGTCAAATATATGCGCTCTGGAAAGCCCATACACCTAACCCAAAGAGTCAATGACGATGCCTATAGTATAGTTAGCCAATACCAAGCGGAGTATCGAGGAATAGTCCAGTACTATCGCATGGCTTACAACCTCCACACGCGATCTTCGCTGAAACGAGTTATGGAGCTTTCCCTGGTAAAAACTTTGGCAAAGAAGCTCAAAACTACTTGCCAGAAAATTTACAAACGGTATCGCACAACCATTGATACGAAAGATGGTACTTACAAGGTGCTACAGATAACAGTGGAACGTGACGAAAAGTTGCCCCTAAGAACCTATTTCGGTGGCGTTTGTTTGCAGTGGAATAAGTGGGTCACAATTGATGATAATCAGGCTAACCACATCTGGAACGGACGTAGCGAAGTTGTTCAGCGTCTTCTTGCCCAACAATGCGAAATTTGCGGTGCAACGGACAATATTGAAGTCCACCATATCCACGCTCCTAGCAGATATTAAGCAAAAGGGATGTCAGGAACGCCCCGAATGGATGCTTAAAATGTCGGCACGTAAACGTAAAACCCTAGTGGTTTGTCGGCAATGTCACGACAAAATCTAATATGGACGCTACGACGGTGATGCTCTCAAACGTAAAAATTACTGGAAAGCTACGTGATACGAAAACGGTCATGCTTCGTTTGGAGGGGGGTGGTTGGAAAAGTGCCAGTAATGGTAACTCGCTGGCTACCTACCCTACTGCACGCCCAGATTTAACACAGAGGTGCGGCGGATAATACCCCCCATCGACTCTAACCTCTTAAGAGATTGTCGGGAGCCGTGATGCACCGAAAGGCGCACGTCCGGTTCGCCTTTCGGGAGGTGCGGCGGATAATACCGCCCATCGACCCAACTATTACTTTTTGTGATTTAGAAACAAAAACTGAGTTTCGCTTGGTGACTAATTTACCTGCGTCGGGAGATGCAGCTGTTACTGATAATGAAATTAGGAATATTTATCGATTACGCTGGGGAGTTGAATTGTTGTGGAAGTTTTTAAAGATGCACTTAAAGCTTGACAAGTTAATTACCAAAAACGTCAATGGCATCACTATAGAAATTTACGTTAGCTTGATAGCTTATCTAATTTTACGGCTTTCATATATTCCCGCACAATGGGGACATACACTATTAGATAAATTCCGCTATTTACAATCTTGTATGTGTCAGAAAATTAGTTATGTTCATTGGTTTGAGGAGATAATGTTTTGTTGACTAATTTAAGCTTTTGAGATTTAGTGTCACTAAAAATGTAAAGTTTTGTATCACTATTCAACATTTCTGGTTATGATTATATAGCTGACACATACAACTATTAGACATCTCCGAAAACGATCAAAGCCTTTATGTGGCTAGGCTATAGGACGTAAATGCAATCATCCTAAATTAGCTAGTCTATACGATAAAATAAGGCTTTGATACCAATTTAAGATGAAGCTGCATAGAATAGGGCTTCAAGAATGAAATTATAGGATGACAGTGAGCAGATTCGCTCTGGCGTAATTTTTGCCAAGACTTGTTGCAAGCGATCGCGATCTGGTTCGAGTGTTATAAAAACTTCACCTTGAAGTTGCTGTTTGATAAATTCCCAGACTCGTTCAATGGGGTTGAGTTCTGGACTATGTGCAGGTTGACAGACGGGAATTAAATTTTCTGGCCAGCGCCGGAACGAAGTCACATGAGCGCCTGCTTGATCGATCTGAATTAGAGCAATGTCCTCACCTAACGAGTGAGCTAAGGCATCAATAAATTGTTGGAAACATTCTGTATCAAGGTGGGCATATTCTTGACAAAAATGCTAGCCACTCAAGGGTTCGACCACTCCATACAACCAAAAATTGTCGCGCTTCCATAACAGGCGAGCAACAGGTTTAACCCCAAAAGCAGTAATTAACTTTCCTGTTTCTGTTTTTAATCCTAACCGGGTCTCGTCTTGGCACAAATATCGCAGTCGCTTACCTTTGCCAAATAGCTTTTGAAACATCAATAGGGTGGGAACGATGTTTTTTTAAACCGCTCAACTGCCACCACGTCCTGCGAGTGCACTATGAGGACGGGGTACTTTTAACTTCGCTTTGAGTCGGTAATGTACCCAGGAGTAGACTGTTGCATATGTCAGTTCTAGACCATACTCTGTTTTCAGCCATTCAACAATCTCTCGGTAACTTTTGAAACCTACTCCCAGTTCCAGACGTTCCTTTAGTCCCGTTAACGCTTCTGAGGTTAAGTGTGGTGTTTGTCCAGGAGCGGATTTTACTTCGAGTAACTCCGATAACCCACCACGTCGATACTTTTGCAGCCATCGGGTTACTATGGATGTATCTCGCCCCAAGCGATGCGCTAGTTCTTGATGCTCTTTTACTTGACCTGTTTTGAGCCACCACAAGATTTGTATTCGTTCTCTTTGCCTGGCAGTGCGAGTCTGTTTTACTTGTTTGTCTAAAAATTCTACACTCTCTTCAATCACAATCTTCAAACTACGCGCCATAATATGCACCACCTGAGTATCCTTTTATTCTATGCAACTTCACATAAAATTGGTATGAGATATTTACTGTTGATAATTAGGCAAAAATATCTAGTTATATGCGTTAATTTTAGATTAGGCGATCGCGTGTATTTCTGGTGGTAATATAAGTGCCCCAATTCGGAATCTTACTAATCCACAAATCGTCAAAATTACCTCATCATACTTTTGGGGATTTAACCGAAACCTTTCTTGGACAACTCGAAATATTTTGAATGTTCGAATTCGATGTTCAACAAAGATTCGTTTAGCTGAAAATGCTTTTTTTTCTTCTTTTTGTTCAGTTGTTAGTTCTTGATTTCTTGGTTTTTTCATTGGAGTTGTAATTAAATCTTCTCCAACATATGCCTTATCTCCTTTAAATCTTTGTTGAGGGTCAAACTCTGAGCGATATTCTCCTTCATATTGTTATATCGCTTTTGGGACCAGGTTCTCCTACCACAACATCAACGATATCTCTACCATCTGGCATGATAATCATTTGGCTTTTAAATGTATGATTACACTACATGAGATGAAAAATACTTTTCTTGCTCATCATTATCTCCAGGTCTTTCTCTGACTTGTTCATAGCTATCTACTATTAATTCATATTCTGTGAGTACTTCCTTGACTATTTCATAGTCAGCAGCGTTTTTTTACTTGTTCAAGTAAACTGGATGGTAGCAATTCTCGCAAGTTAGGCAACCAGTAGTTAAACGTATCTGTCTTCTGTAGACTCACTTACTCCAAACTGGATACCTAAAAGTTGAAAAGTTGTCATATGCCGAAGATAGACCAAGGTTAAAATTATTTGTTCTCTAATAGATAGTTTTGGTTTTCGACCTCCACCACCAGCAATAATTCTAACTTTTTTTGATTCTAGTAAAGCTTGTTTTTCCTGATGTAATCGTTCCGCATTTTGGATTAACTGTTGTAACTGTTCATACTCCAAACCAATTAAACGCTGTGTTTCTTTAGGATTATCTTCAATGTGGTTCAGTATGTCGCTCATATTTCTGTGTCAAAAAAGCTCTCTGATGTTCTTTTACCAGAAAAGGTTACTATTTTGGAGATGTCTATTGATTATTAACAAAGTTTTCTATCTGATTTGTTCAATAGTTTCGCACTCCTGACTAGTCTAAACTCCAGTATTTAAACGCTTCAAAGCTTCTCAATAAGCGGAAAGAGGGTTTGATATAACTGGCAACCAATTTTACTGTGGGCGAGGTTAAACCATACTCTTTGTCTCAGGGGAGTGCGAGCGCTCGTAATTATACTCTTGCGAGAGTAACAAAACAGGGTTAAGTTTTACTTTGATGATGGCGATCGCACTGTGCTGAATTATTTTATGTTTGATTAACGGAGTCAAACTTTTTTTCTCTAATCTTAATGAAAATCATAATCAAATAGGGAAAGGAAGAAGCAATCGTTGCTCGCTTCTTCCTCCCCCTCCTCTGCATGATTATGATTGTTATTTAAGGATTTTTAAGTATTTTGAGGTAGTGTGAAAGTATCTGCGACCCAGATTAACTAAACCGTTTAGTTAAAAATGCAGTTTTCTAGTCATAAGCTCTTTTGAGAGCGGATCATGAATGACCAAAATCAATCACTATTTGAAACGCATATATTTATTTGATAGTCAACCTTGATTGTGCCACTTTAACGTACGTTTGCCCTGCACCGGAGGCTTTATCTGTAGCGAGGTTTTAGGAAATTGGTATAATTCATCCTTAACTGTTTAGGGCTACCCTAAAGTTTTTTTACCAACCCATCTCTTATTTCTATAAAGAAAACGGTAGTAGTAGAAAAAAAGAATCCGAACATCACGCCTAGCACCAACACAAGCGGTTTTTTTCCAGTATCTGGCTTTTTAGGAATTGTAGCTTGAGCAATGATTTGGGCATTAGAGGTATTTTTATTTTCTGCTATTTGTAATTCCTTAATCTTTTTAACAATAATTTCATAATTAGTTTGAGCCGTTTCAACTTTCCTTTCTAATTCCCGTTGAGTTTGTATTAAAAGAGGTAGTGCTTTCACTCTTTTTTCGTAGACATACCGGGAGCTATATAAAGATGCGAGTCTTTTAGTTAAGCCAATGCGTTGCAACTCTGATTGCAACAAATTTTGAATTAGGTTTTGCTTAAGTTCTCCAATCTGGAATATTCCCTGGGGCACTTTTGTTTGATTGCCAATAGTTTGCTCAATCTGCTTTTGAAGAATACCTTGTAAGTTAGTTTTCTTTTCCTTTAAGGTAATAATATTGGGGTTGTCATCTAAAAAACGGGTGCGCTCCATAGCCAACTGTCGGTCTATTTCTTGAATTTGTGTCAGAATTCCCTGCACAGCAGTTGATTGACTGATTGCACTCACAGCGATCGCCTCCTGGGAATTTAGACCTATTCTTTTTCGTAAGGTATCGTTTTGGGCGCTGATTTCTTCTAATTGAGCCTTAATATTAGTAATTTCAGCGTCTAAATTGCCAATAATCGTAACGGCTGCTCTTATTTCCTCTGTTATATCTAAAATATTATTTTCCTTTTTAAATTTTTGTAGAGCTACTTCAGCTAAGTGAACATCCGCTTGATTTTTAGGAATTTGCTTGGTTAAAACCTGACGACTTGCTTCTGCCTCAGAGCTATTTAGGAGAATATCATTTTCTAAATAAAAAGCCATAATTGTATTAACTACTAATGCCGCTTCTTCTGGTTTACCACTTGTATACGCAATTCGTAATACATCTGTACCGCCAATAATTTTTAAATTTATCTTTTTTTCTAGTGTTTCAACTTCCAGAAGTTCGCCTTTTTTATTTTTTAATTGAAGCTTAG
>CAXTNZ010000246.1:0-10237 GCA_964245695.1 uncultured bacterium
CCCTCCTCCCTCTTCTGGAGTGGCTGGGTGAATGTCGTGTTTTTATAAGCGGTAGCAGCAGCACTGTTTCACTTACCCCAGTTATTAGGCTATGATCCAGCTGCACCCAACTTTCCCCAACAACTTCAACAGTTAAATTTACCACTGTTGGGGGGTGTAATTTGGCTACTTTCTGCGGTAATAGTTGCGGTTTTATTACTACGTCGCCTTTGGCTGCCGATTATCGGTGTAAATTTATTGGGGTTTGTGGCGTTTTTAATTGTGGTTTTGACGCCGGCTATGTTTTTGATAGATCATGAGCGTCAGCTACCCTTAAGGGAATTGTCGGCGATCGCAGTACAAGCAAAACAACCAAATGAAGAATTAATCATGGTTGGGTTTAAAAAACCCACTGTAGTATTTTACACTCACCAAAACGTAACATTCTTCAAATTTCCGGAACAGGCTCAAGAGCATATACAAAACCAAGCAGCCAAGAAAGCACAGCCTGCGTCAGTTCTGATTCTCTCTCAGCCGAAAAAGTTAGCGCAAATGAATTTGCAACCAGCTAATTACGAAAATTTAGGCATTAGTGGTGCTTATCAACTGATTCGGGTTGCTTTAAAGAATTAGTCATATTAAGTCTGGTTAATTAACCATAATTCCCATAAAACCTCACCCCAATAAAGCTGTGCTTTATTTCCCCTCTCCTTATCAAGGAGAGGGGTTAGGGGTGAGGTTTTATGGATAGGCATTTTGACTGACATAATATCATTGGTCATTGGTTATGAGCAAATGACCAATGACAATAAACTAACAATTTTTCAAAGCTTGATTAATCTGGTTTAACAAATCTTCCATTGATATCGAGCGAGGTAAAATTTGGGTAGCGATCGCATCCACAACAGTTTCGATTGAGTCAACTCCATCTTGGGTTTTCTTATGGTTCTTTTTATGGGAATTGTCCGATGGTGAAGTAACTTCAGGAGAATTTAATCGCTGATCGAGTACCACAATCGGTGGTAAATCGAAAGGCAATTGCCCCAATGTTTTCAGTGCTGCTCGCGCCTCTTTTTCAACTGAGGATTCTCCTAAACAAATCAGCAATAAGTCAACGCTGTGGTGGCGAATTTGTTGTAACAATTCTGCCCAAGAGCGACTCATCGCTGCTTTGAAGCCAGCTGTTTGCAGGTACTGAATTAAAGCTTGGAACCACTCAGAGCCGCGCTCAACTGTTAAATTGTTGAGTGCGAAGTTGTTTTCTGATCCATAATGGCTCACCTGCTTACGGCATATTTGTGGCAAATCAGGCAGCATCGTCAAATCGACTACTAACAGGCTGGGTGGGCTGCACATACCAGATGCAATTTGCAGCACTGACAATAAAGGGTCTATTTTCCCTGCTTGACTACTGTTATCTTTGTCAAATGATGTTAAGCAAGGAAACACAGAAAGTCCCGCCACTTGGGAAGCTTCCAAGGTAGTTGCCACATTGCAGGTAACAAGCGGTAAAGCTGCCAAACGAGGGTGTTGACTAAGCTGTTGCAGGTAAGTTTCCGGCTCGTCCATTTCTCTATCGAGCAAAACTACATCGAATTGCCAAACCCGCGTCAAGAGTTCTGCCTGATCTAAGTCATCCACTTCGATCACACGGTGTTCTCGCAGTGACGGGTGGGGATTAGACGATTCCAACTCAGGATTGACCAACCGAAGAATTCGCAGTGGAGTGTTAATATTGATTTTTTCACCGTCTTTACTCGGCTGCTGCGCTTCTGGTGAAGCACACAACTTTTCTAAAAGTGGTGTCAAGACCTGATGCTGCACTGGCAAGCTGATAAAACCATCGGCGCTGTTGGCAGCTTGCTCTTTTTCGGCTGCTGTTGCTGTGACAATCACTGGAATGTGGCGAGTTGCGGCATCAGATTTAATTAATGTCAACACATCCCAACCAGACAGTAATGGCAGCAATGGATTCAAAAATACAGCTTTAGGTTGCAAGCGGCGGGCTTTTTCTAAAGCCTCACATCCTGATCGCGCAATAACTACCCGATAACCCAAAGCTGTCAGATGCTCGCTTATATCTTCAATATATCGGGCTACTGCCTCGACTACCAACACCAAGCGTTGCTCGCTAGTGGGGAGATG
Organism: uncultured bacterium; assembly: GCA_964245695.1. Lineage (GTDB taxonomy): Bacteria > Cyanobacteriota > Cyanobacteriia > Cyanobacteriales > Nostocaceae > Hassallia. The sequence goes on from CAXTNZ010000246.1 coordinate 2,125, forward strand.
GGAGGAAGGCAAAGACACGCTTATACGGGAACGGGGGGACACGGGGAAATTATCCGCGTCATCTATTCTATGGGTGAGTGTGTCTTCTATTTCCCCCATATCTTGATCACCGAAGCCAGTTTTAGGAGGACTGGGCGGGAGTAGTAGTGTAAATTGACTGCCTTTGCCTTCACGAGACAAAAAGCTGACATCGCCACCGTGAAGGCGAGCCAAGGCTCTAGTTAACACTAGCCCCAAACCTGTGCCTTCAAACTGGCGAGTGAGGGGATTTTCTAGTTGTTGGAATTTTTGAAATATTAAGTGCTGTTGGTGTTCAGGAATGCCAATGCCTGTATCCCAAACTGTAAAAGCAATCCAACCTTCCCAACGACTTACCCGCAACCCAATTTCCCCACCTGTTTCGGTGAATTTGAAGGCGTTGGAAAGCAGGTGTACCAACATTTGGCGCAAGCGCAACTCATCCGCCACGATTTGGTCTAAACCTGGTTCAATAGATAGAGTGAATTGATGGTCGGGGGAACGTGGGGCATGAGGTTGGACGTTGACGGGAGTTTTGCTACTTTGAGTGTGGATGGCTTTTGCTTCGGATGCAGCGCGATCGCATACGGCACGAATTTTCACACCAGTGAAGGTCAGCTCCATCTGTCCTGTTTCCATGCGGGTCAAATCTAAAATGTCATTGACCACACTCATTAAATGCCGTCCGCTTTGATGAATCAATCCGGCGTAACGCGCTTGTCGCTCGTTTAGTTCTCCTAACTGTCGATCTACAAGCAACCTTGACAATCCTAAAACGGCAGTTAAAGGGGTTTTCAATTCGTGACTAATACAAGCTAAAAACTCATCTTTTAACCGATTCAATTGAACTAAATCGGCATTCTTCGCCGCTAGTTCTTTACAAAGCTGTTGCTGTTCGGTCACGTCAGTAGCTAACACTAGCCACAAGTCACTGCTGTGTCCTGATTCCTGTGTTGTCAAGGGCATCTCTAACTCAGTACTCAGGACGTTCAACTCCACACTATCTAAAGGAATTTTAGTAAATTGCCAAACTCGCTCCTGACCATTTTGCACTTCTAAAACGCAAGTGCATGTACCCAAATTGCTATCAAGAAAGCACCGATTTGAGGCACTAGCTTCGGCGGAGATTTGCTCAAGGCAGTTTTTGACTGGTGGTATCGATTTTAATTTTTCTCGCGAGCTTTTTTGGGGTATTGCTTCATTTCGACTTGATAAGGTATTGTCTTTATGATTAAGTTTAATATCTGTATAATCTACGTCACCGCAATAATCGTTGCTTCTGCTAATTGTACTACCCACTGCTTGAGAAACTGGATATTCTTGCTTTTTTGTGTTCCCAGTTATTAATATCTCCTCCACCTTTTGCCTGACACCTTCTGGATCTTTCAATCCTCCCAATTGCTGCCACCAGGCGGGATTTTGCGTTACAACTTCGCCACTGCTAGTTTGTATCATCAAGGGACAAGGCAGTCGTTCTAACAATTGCACCAGTGGCTTATGTACCGATTGCTTATGTTCTTTTTGCTTTCTTGTCCGCAATTGGGTTTGCACTGCATCCCGCAGAGGCGCGGAGTTTACCTGTTGGACTATCCCACGGGATTTTTTTGGAGATTTTCTGCTGTTTGAGTAGCGATCGCTTTTAACTGAGCCTTTTTCCTCTGGCGCTAAAAATCGTAATAGGCGTATTGTATCTACCAGCCCCAAATATTTTTTTTCTGTGTCAATTAGCGCCCAATTTAAGTTATTGTTAGTTTCGCCACTTTGAGAACCCAACAACAAGCCAAATTGATCCACATTATCAGATGCGGACAATATTTGTATTGGCTCAATTATGGCTTTATCCAAAATTGATATTGGCTGCTGTAAATCTAAAAACTTAAAACTGCCTTCACGTTGTTTTGCTGCCGAAAATTGTGCCGCAAATTGTGCCGAAAATTGTGGTAATAAACGGGCAGAGTACAGCAACCCTATGGGGTATTGCTGCTCATTCACCACTACGACGCGATCGCACTGCTCTTGTTCAAAAATAACAAGCAAAACTGCCAGAGTTGTTGTTTCTGTACAGCTCGGTACGGTTGCAGCAAAGTCATAAAGCGGGTACTCTAGCATTGGCATAAGGCTTTCGGGGTCATTCCTCCTGTGGAAGCTCCAGCATCACCAAGAGCTTTACTGCGCCGATGGCGTTTCCGGCTCAAGCAATATCCGAGGGCGAATATTCAAATCAGCGATTCTGGTTACATTTTCAACGCCATTGTTTCAATGGGCACTAGCCCATTATGACCAAACCTATAGTGTCTGTAACTCTGCACTTGGTTTGCGATTAACAATTATCACAGCAGCGGTGTTTACCTTTGCCGATGCGTGACGGGAGCAAGACCTCCTCACCAGTGTCCTCCTTGTGTTTAAACTCCTAATCGATAGCAACAGCTAGAACAATTATGGCTCCAAAGATTCGCTTTTGAACCTTGAGGAATTATAATGATTTAGAATGCGACAATCCTTTAACTTCGTTTAAGTATCTTATTCAGGAGTTAAATTCCCAAATCTATATTTAGATAGATATGCAGATGCCAACTATAAATTAATTACTGCACTCTCTACCACCAACGCCCACTTAACGAGCTACTAAACCCTACAGAGCAGTCGCTGCACGACGCATGTTAAGTAGCCAGTACTATCTGTTGAGCCAAAACGTTACTTTTGGGTGGACTGACAAGTTTACTTCACACTCGCTTTCTGGAAGCTTTTGCATGTGTTATAAGCTGATAAGTCTTAGTCGGCGGCGGAGATATTCAAAATAGATGTTATTAACCATAATGATTTTCCTAGCAAATGTTAAAAAATGTTTAGATCATTAAATTGACATAGGCATTGAACAAAGTTTTGTCAGGCGTATAAGCGAGGTGATATCTACTATTACTCAAGTTTGCCATTGAGTAGACGCAAAAAACCTATATGAAAAATTTCTTGACAAATATTGTGATGTATTTACATGCCACCAGCAAAAACACGAGCAAGTTTTTCAGCAGATGACGAGAGCCGACCAGCAGGCATTGTTGCAGCAAATTAAATCAGATTACCGACAAATTCTTATAAATTACTTTACCACAGACAAAACACTGAAAGAAAAAATTGATAAATTCATCAATGCAGTATTTTGTGCTAATATTCCTGTGCCGCAAATCATCGAAATTCACATGGATATAATTGAGGAGTTTTCCAAACAGCTAAAATTAGAAGGAAGGAGCAATGAATCATTACTAGATTATCGGCTGACACTGATTGATGTTTTGGCTCACCTGTGCGAAGTATATAGAAGTTCGATTCCTAAATAGATGAAAAAAGAGCGAATACCAATTTTGATTTTAAGAGTTGAGACGTTATGAAGAAAGCTACCGCTGTGACTTTTAGAATTGCGTGAGCGCATCCTGTAGTTTCATTCCTCACTATAGCCTGTACTTTTATGGATAAAGTTAGAAAGACCTATGTTCTCAAACTTTATGTAGCAGGGAACACCGCCAATTCAGTACGGGCATTAAAAATACTCAAAAACATATTAGACCAAGAGTTTCAAGGCGTTTATGCTTTGAAAGTAATCGACGTACTGAAAAACCCGCAACTAGCAGAAGAAGATAAAATATTAGCCACGCCGACATTAGCGAAAATTTTGCCTCCACCCGTTCGCAAAATTATCGGTGACCTTTCAGACCGAGAAAAAGTGTTGATAGGATTAGATTTGCTTTATGAAGAACTGAATGAAGAATATTTGGAAGAGTAAAGTATTTAACAAAAAAAATGAGTATATTTAGTAATATAAAACCTGGGTTTAATGCCCATTGGTTAAATATCAAGCAATGAGTGAAAAAGAGCAACCAGAGCCAAATCACACCCCATTAGTTGGGGGTATAGAAAAAATTCGCACAATGATAGAGGGGTTTGACGACATTAGTCATGGTGGCTTACCTGTTGGTAGAACCACTTTAGTCAGCGGTACCTCTGGAACTGGCAAAACTTTATTATCTCTTGAGTTTCTTTATAACGGGATCAGCTACTTTGATGAGGCAGGAGTATTTGTCACTTTTGAAGAATCACCTAGTGACATTATTAAAAATGCCGGAATTTTTGGTTGGAATTTGCCCCGGCTAATAGCTGAAGGCAAGTTGTTTATTCTCGATGCCTCTCCTGATCCAGAAGGTCAAGATATAGTTGGGAACTTCGACCTTTCTGCACTTATAGAAAGACTGCAATATGCAATTCGTAAATACAAAGCAAAACGAGTTTCTATTGACTCAATCACAGCGGTATTTCAGCAGTATGAAGCTGTGGCAGTAGTACGAAGGGAAATTTTTCGCATTGTAGCACGTCTCAAACAACTAAATGTTACTACAATCATTACTACCGAACGTGGACAAGAATATGGTCCTGTAGCTTCTTTTGGGGTGGAAGAATTTGTTTCCGATAATGTGGCAATTGTCCGCAACGTTTTAGAAGGAGAACGCCGGCGACGCACAATTGAAATTCTCAAATTGCGCGGAACAACTCATATGAAAGGCGAGTATCCTTTCACAATTACCAATGCAGGAGTAAACATTTTCCCACTGGGGGCAATGCGCTTGACTCAAAGGTCTTCTAATGTTCGCGTATCTTCTGGGGTGAAAACTTTAGATGAGATGTGTGGTGGTGGTTTCTTTAAAGATTCTATTATTTTAGCCACGGGAGCCACTGGTACTGGTAAAACTTTATTAGTTAGCAAGTTTATCCAAGAAGCCTGCCTCAATGCCGAACGAGCAATATTGTTTGCTTACGAAGAATCACGTGCCCAACTGTCTCGTAATGCCCACTCTTGGGGAATTGATTTTGAAGATTTAGAACGTCTTGGTTTGCTGAAAATCATTTGCACCTATCCTGAATCTACTGGTTTAGAAGACCACCTGCAAATTATTAAGTCACAGATTGCTGAATTTAAACCAGTTCGCATCGCCATTGATTCGCTTTCAGCACTATCAAGAGGAGTGAGCAATAATGCATTCCGGCAGTTTGTGATTGGTGTCACGGGTTACGCTAAGCAAGAAGAAATTACTGGTTTTTTTACCAACACAACTGACCAATTTATGGGTTCTCATTCGATTACTGACTCCCATATATCCACGATTACCGACACAATTATCATGTTGCAGTATGTAGAAATTCGTGGAGAAATGTCGCGGGCAATTAACGTATTCAAAATGCGCGGGTCTTGGCATGATAAGGGTATTCGCGAGTACAACATCACTGCCGAGGGTCCCGATATTAAAGATTCCTTCAGGAACTATGAAAGGATTGTCAGCGGTGCGCCTACCCGCGTTAGTATCGATGAAAAGGCGGAACTTTCTCGCATCGTCAGACGTTTTGAAGACAAACAGAGTTCCGATTCCTAAATTTGGCATCGTGCTATATTCTGTGGTGAGTAAAGGGTTTCTGCCGCCATATGTTCGTGTGAGGAGATGCGGTGAAAGGACAGCAATTATTCCATAGCTTCTTGCCTAGTGTGACAGCAGTAGTATTAACAACTCAGCCTGCTTGGGCTGAGACTGTAAAAGTAAGTGGGGTACAGCTGGCTGCTTCTCGTAGTGCCTTAAGTTTTACCAGTGGTGAAACTTCAATTACAGACAGCATCACTAGGAAACTGCCCAATACTGCAAGAGATAGAATACCAGCTATAATACCAGCCGCTAGCTGGACTACAGTCACTCTTGAGCCTTTGATTAGTAACAGTTTCCGGGCAACAGTGACTGGAAAGACTAAAGTGCTAATAGGACAAAAAAGTATAGTATCCAGTTGGATGCCTACTTCCAATCCTTCCACGCTAGCAGATAGGATTACGGCGGTACATAACCAAAAAAAGAGTATAAATGCGATCGCGCCACCAGAATTAGAAAATATATTCGTTCCTGCTTCTATCTCAAAACTCGCCTCTCTCCAGAAACCAACGTTGGTGCAGGGTGGGCTGTTTTCACAAAAGTTAGTTGCGGACAAGAGAAATCCTAATACTGAGTTACTGAAAGTATCAGAAATTTCCACTTATGATTCAACCGCAGCCAGGTTGTTAGCGAAAGTGCCGTCTTGCCCGCAAAAACCACAAAACAGCCAAACTTTTTCCTTAACGGATGGGGTGATTGACTTAAAAGCCTGCCGAAAAAAGAATTCTACTGGCAATTTGGAGGCTCAAGCACCGACTCGCACCCCAGCAAAAATAACCCCCGTACCTACACCCGCACCAAGAGGGGGAGTGCAAACTCCAACTCCAACAATAACACCAGCCTTCTCGGGGGAAGTGCAAATTCCTGATTACCTCAATCAAAGCCCAAACCCCTTACAGTTTCCCACAAAACCGGAAGATGTGACTGTACAGGGAATTCAGCCAATTACTTTGGCACAGGCTTTGGAACTAGCACGGCGGAATAATCGGGATCTACAGGTGTCGTTATTGCAGCTACAACGCACTCAATATGCCCTACGCGAGGCTCAAGCTACTTTGCTTCCGAGTGCTAGCCTCAGCGCTAATCTAGCTCGTAGTGGGCAGAATGCTATATTTGGAGAATCTCAACTTGGGGTAAATCCCGACGCTACTACGAATTTCCAGGGTCTAGCGCAACTCTCATATGACCTGTATACCTCTGGCAGGCGGCAAGCTAGCATTAGAGGATTTGAGGAACAGGTACGATTGCAGGAATTGGATGTAGAGCGTCAATCTGAAGAAATTCGCTTGAATGTCGCTACTGATTACTACAATTTGCAACAAGCAGATGAAACAGTGCGGATTAACACTGCGGCTGTGACTAACGCCCAAGCAAGTTTGCGAGATGCACAAGCTTTAGAACAAGCTGGAGTGGGTACGCGGTTCGCTGTGCTGCAATCCCAGGTGAATTTAGCAAACGCCCAACAGGATCTGACTAATTCTCGCTCGCAGCAGCAAATTGCCCGCCGCCAGTTAGTGAATCGGTTAAATTTGAGTCAGTCGGTGAATGTCAGTGCGGCAGATCGGGTGGGATTAGCAGGTCTTTGGAACCAAACGCTGGAACAAAGTATTATACTAGCTTTGCAAAACCGTCCGGAATTGCAACAGCAGTTAGCACAACGTAACTTTTACGAGCAACAGCGGCGAGGGGCGCTGGCACAACTAGGTCCACAAGTTAGTGTGGTTGCCCAATACCGGCTGCAAGATCAGTTTAATGATAACATCAGTTCGAGCGATAATTATTCGGTGGGACTTCAAGCAAGCCTGAATTTGTATGATGGGGGCGCAGCAAGAGCAAGAGCGGCTCAACAAAGAAGTAATATTGCGATCGCTGAAACTCAATTTGCTAGCCAACGCGACACAGTCCGCTTTCAGGTAGAACAAGCCTATTCTAACCTGCAAGCTAATTTGCAGAACGTTAACACCGCCACAGGCGCCCTAGAACAGGCTAGAGAGTCTCTGCGGTTAGCGCGTTTGCGATTCCAAGCTGGTGTAGGTACTCAAACTGAAGTGATTGACGCTGAAACCGCACTAACTAGAGCTGAAGGAAATCGAGTCAGGGCTATTTTGGATTACAACCGCGCTCTGGCTAGCCTACAACGCTATGTCACCTCCAGGGCATTGCGCTAGTTAGTAGTAAGCGATAAATCGCTTAATTCGGGCACTCTTCGTGCCCACTACGAGCTGAAATTTACAGCAGATTTTTTGATTATAGGAGTCAAAATTGGAATAACATAGCTGAGTGGTCAACCGCTCGAAAGAGTAAAAAATAATCTCATGACTACAGTTACATCGAAAGAAATAGCACAGTTTCGCTCTCAATTGGCAGATGATCCCAAAGCGATGGAAGCACTTGACTTAATTGAGGACTGTGAGGGAGATTTGGAAGATGCAGCGATGACGCTAGCCATTCGGGCGGGACAAGAACCAGAAAGAGCAAATTCAGAGTGGTTAGATGCTTTGGCGAGAAAATGGCGTGCTGTCATTTGTCAAGAAGAATTTCGAGACGACTTGCTTGATGGCTCAGTTAAGCAGCTGATGGAACACCTGAAAACAATGCCCGCTTTTCCTCGGATTTTAGCAACGCCAGTTTTGCTT
>CAXTNZ010000247.1:0-10199 GCA_964245695.1 uncultured bacterium
GCGCGCCCTACCGCCCAAACGCCTTTATGGAGTTTGCCCCGTTCCTCCGGAACGGGGGAGGGGTTTTCTGAAGGAAAACCCCTCGGCGGTGAAACGGGCGCTCGCATTTTTCTTCTCCACTACCCCCACCCAGTTACAACATAACGCGGTTCTATTGCTTGGACTCGACAGATTGAACTGGTGTCTTCTCCTCGCTAGATGAGGTCTTACTCAATTGTTGTACTTGGTTAAGATGAATATTATTGACCTGAATAATAAAGTTTTCTATTGCCTGTTTTGCCTTTTGTTGACGTTGGGTTTCATCGTCAACATCATAGCAACGATAAGGTTCAGTCACCCCTAATATAAATTTCTCTTGTTCAGCTTCTAATAATTCAACGGTAGTGTTAGCAGCAACCGAATTTTCCTGAAAAGGAAAGGAGGTAACTATACTAGCAACTATGGAGGCGACTGCTGGAAAGATTACCGGGAGCCACTTAAACCACGAAATACCTACATCCAATTTGTCTACCAAGACTAAAATCGGTGTAATTCCAGAGAAAACAACAGTTGCCAATTGCAAAGTATAGTAAATATTTCTCGAACTTCCGCGAATTTTTTTATAATCGTCAATCAACTCCTGGGAATACTGTAAAGCCTTTTCTCTCGCCGGAGTTAACGGATTGTTTTCTAAAAAGTTATTATTAGCCGATAGATAATTATAGAGTTCGGCTTTCTTGGTGAGATCAGACTGATTAGAGTTATTCAACAATTGTTTATTCAGCAGTAAAAGAAAAAGCCAAATAGAAACAAAAGCAGCTTCCCAGATGATTAAATCTTGCTTGTTTGGAAAAACGTAGACAATGATTCCTACACAGACAGCACTAGACAAGAACAAATACTCAACGCTCTTCAGAGGTAACAACATATTTGAACTTGATTCAGAAGAGAATTTTTCTACAGTATTGGAAATCTGATTCGGGTTGAGCTTCTCAGAATTAGTCATTATCTCGTAGTCAATTTGTAAGGATTCAGGTGATTAGTAGTAGATTCAAACTAGCTAAGCGTAGATCTACACAGTTGTCTGTAACGTGTATAAGATTAATACAAAGTCAGCACTTACGCAACTTGCACAAATTCAGATCGCTATTTGTGACAAGTTAAGAAAACTGCGCCGATGTCAAGAGGTTATTCGGAAAAGGGGGATGCCAAACTATGGCAATATTTCTAAACTTTCCTGCGCCAAAGTCGTTTTCGGCTGGCACTAGCTTAATATCAGCCTAGACGGCAAGGTGTGATTGAAGTCAGCGACGTTTTGGATTACCTGCCGAATACCAACCGCATCTGTGACACGCAGCTTTAGTTTTGTTGATATGAGACTTGCTGGGAAAGTCGCATCACAGCAGCATAAGCTTAAAAATGCCAAAATCCAGTCTTGGCAAGTTTACTTGCGGCTTACTATCTGCCAAGGAAATGCACAAGGCGATTAGCGCGAGAAATTTTTAGCAAAAATGATACTTCTTTGATTGTCGGTGGGTATCCTGAGCTTGGGCAATTACTGATGGGAGTATTTCAATACAAACAGAGATTTTACCGTCATCAGCAAGATGCACCTGTTTGATACATGCAAATGTGTTTTTGTCAATCTGTATATCGTTGCAGTTTGGTTTAAGCAATCCACAATCCGTAAAGTTACTACAGCAAACAGTTAAAGATGGCTAGTTCTGAAAAAGAATACATGATGGCGCGTCAGAAGCGATCGCAGCGCCTGCAAAAGATTTTAGCAGTGGTGTCTATTGTGTCCTTTGCTGGTTCGACAGCGTTTGCGGTGATTCCTGCAATACAACAGGCTACTCAGAAACCGCAGTCAGCAACTGCGTCTGTTGAGACTTCATTACAACAACAAGCGCGGGGTTTTGAGTTGGTTTTACAACGGGAACCAGAAAACCAAGTGGCGTTGGAGGGGTTAGTAAATGCGAGGTTGCAGTTAAAGGATGCTAAAGGGGCTATTGAACCGTTAGAGAAACTGGTAAAACTGCAACCTGAACGACAAGATTATCAAGCTTTATTAGAGCAGATTAAGAAACAACTAGGAAAGAGCTAAGAGCGATCGCTAACAAACTACTGTTTTTGTCTTCTTTGCAAAACTTTAACAACTTGTACATCATTGTTATTACACAAATTATCAAATAAAGGAATTTGAATATTATATGCCTAGTCTTTCTGTGTGCATGATGGTGCAAAATGCCGAAACAACATTAGCCATTGCTCTAGAATCTTTAGAAAATATTTATGACGAGCTAATCATCGTTGATGGTGGTAGTACAGATTCAACTTGTGAAATTGCATCGAATTATAAAGCTAAAATCATCCATTCAGCATGGTCTGGGAACCATGCACAACAGCGCAATGTATATTTGAGTTCAGTTAAAACCGATTGGGTTTTTGTTCTTGACTCGGACGAATTTATTAATCAAACCACAAAAGATTTTTTCCGCTTTATTAAAGACTCTAACGACGAGTTAGATACAGATAATTTTTGGATTCCTAGAAAGTGGATTAGCACTTTTAACAAGCATCACTATATTAGTAGTAAACCACACTATCCCGATTTTCAACGTCGCCTATTTAAATATAACAAAAATCTCTTTTATACTGGGCTGATTCACGAAAGCCTTCAGAATTTAAATCATCAAGGAATATGCTTAACTGAATTAAGTATATATCATTTAGATTTTTTTATTAATAATGAAGAAAAACGACGCGCTAAAGTTCGTCGCTATTCACAGATAGATCCACGAAATGGCGGACGTCATTTTTACCTACCAAACCCAAAAACAATTCAGACATTAGAATGGAGCTATGATGAAGTTTCTCTGTATGTTCAAGTTTTGATTGAGAATAACTTAAATGAACCAGTATTAAATTCTCAACTAAATAACCTGATATCAGCGGAAATTAAAAATGACGATTTTTACAATTTAATTCAAACAATTGCTAAAACCGAAGACATTAAAACAATATTAGAAATTGGCTCATCTTCAGGCGAAGGAAGTACAGAAGCCTTTGTAACAGGCATTCGAGAAAACCCAAATAAGCCTACACTCTTCTGCATGGAGGTTTCTCAAGCTAGATTTAACAAACTGAAAAAAAATTATGTGAATGATTGTTTTGTAAAATGCTACAACCTTTCATCTGTTGCTATTGAAAATTTTCCAGATCAGAATGAAGTAGTTGACTTTTACAATACAACCAGGACAAATCTAAACTATTATCCCATTGAGCAAATCTTAGGCTGGCTCAATCAAGATATTGAATATTTAAACGAGTCAGGTGTACCTCAAAATGGAATAAAAAAAATTAAAGAAGAAAATAATATTGAGTATTTTGATGTAGTATTAATTGATGGCTCAGAATTTACTGGTTTAAGTGAGCTAGATGAAGTTTATGGTGCAAAGTATATTTTACTGGATGATATCAATGCCTTCAAAAATTATCAAAATCATCAAAGAATACTTGCAGATCAAAATTATCAAATAGTTACTCAAAACCTTTCTATTCGTAATGGTTATTCAGTTTTTCAAAGAGTAAACAGTTCTCAAATAAAAATTAGCCCGAAAATAGAGAAGTACTCAAATTTACCAATTCACTTTTTTACTATTGTTTTAAACGGTTCACCGTTTATCCGTTATCACATTGAAGCTTTCAAACAGCTACCATTTAAATGGCATTGGCACATTGTTGAGGGTGTAGCAGAATTAAAGCACGATACTGGATGGAGTATCCAACAGGGCGGACATATAAGTGATAAAATCCACCATAACGGTTGGAGCAATGATGGGACGACAGAATATTTAGATGAACTGGCAAGCCAATATCCCAACCAAATTACAATTTATCGCAAGCCAGAAGGTATCTTTTGGAATGGAAAACGGGAAATGGTAAATGAGCCACTCTTTAACATCCATGAAGAATGTTTACTCTGGCAATTAGATGTAGATGAATTATGGACAGTTGAGCAGATTAGTACTGCTCGACAGATGTTTATTGATAATCCTGAGAAAACTGCTGCTTTTTATTGGTGTTGGTATTTTGTTGGAGAAAACTTAATTATTAGCACTCGCAATTGTTATTCTCAGAATCCTCAACAAGAGTGGTTAAGAACATGGCGATATAAACCTGGAGCAGTATGGGTAGCACATGAACCACCAAGATTAGAAGAACCTTTGCCAAATGGTCAATGGCAAAATGTTGCGAATTTAAATCCTTTTCTGCATGATGAAACTGAAAAATATGGTTTGGTGTTTCAGCATTTTGCATATGTAACACTAGAACAATTACAATTTAAAGAACAATACTATGGTTATACAAATGCTGTTTATCAATGGAAAGTTTTGCAGGAACAAACTAAATTTCCTGTGTTGCTGCGGCAATATTTTTCATGGGTACAAGACGACACAATGGTTGATATTAGTGAATCATACGGTCTAGTACCAATTGCCAAAAAATCATCTAATAGCACTAATTGGTTATTTGTACCACCAGATAAGGTGCAAACACAAATTCCACAAAGAAAAAAAACAAAGCCAATAATTATTGTTGATGGTGTCTTCTTTCAACTATACAAAACTGGCATTGCTCGTGTTTGGAAATCTTTGCTGGAAGAATGGGTAAACAACGGCTTTGCGAAGCATATTATTGTACTTGACCGCGCTGGAACTGCTCCTAAAATTCCTGGTATTAGATATCGCCTAATACCATCTTATAACTACAATAACACCACGGCTGACCGCGAAATTTTACAGCAAGTGTGTGATGAAGAAGGTGCAGATTTATTTATCTCCACTTACTACACAACCCCCATGACAACACCTTCTGTATTTATGGCTTATGACATGATTCCAGAAGTCATGGGTTGGGATATGAATAATGCCATGTGGCAAGTCAAACATCAAGGTATCCAACACGCATCTGCATACTTAGCAATATCAGAAAACACAGCGCGTGATTTGGTGCGATTTTTCCCACAGATATCTTTAGAATCAGTAAAAGTTGCTCTTTGTGGTGTGACAAATAATTTCTCACCAGCTAGTCAAGAAGAACTTAATAGTTTTAGAACAAAATACGGCATTTCCAAGCCTTACTTTATGATAGTGAGCATAGGCGGCTATAAAAATACTATTTTATTTTTAGAGGCTTTTGCTCGACTTTATAGCAAACAGGCATTTGATATTATTTGTACAGGCGGTGGAGGCTTACTCGATGAACAGTTGAGAGGATATACATCGGGTAGTGTTGTCCATATGCTGCAACTTAGTGATGAAGAATTGAAAACAGCTTACTCTGGTGCTGTAGCGCTGATTTATCCTTCTAAATATGAAGGTTTTGGCTTGCCAGTTTTGGAAGCGATCGCTTGTGGTTGTCCAGTCATAACTTGTCCAAATGCGTCAATTCCCGAAGTTGCAGGTAAAGCAGCATTATACGTGCAAGATGATGATATTGAGGGTATGGCAAATGCACTGTGTGAGGTACAAAAGCCATCTGTTCGCAACTCCTTAATTGCTGCTGGATTAAAACAAGCGAAACAGTTTTCTTGGTCAAATATGGCGAAAGTAGTTAGTTCAGTTTTAATTGATACTACTCTTCTGCGGTTGAATCTCAAAGAAATTAATTTAATTGTATTTCCAGATTGGTCACAGCCAGAAGAATTACTCAGTTTAGAATTGCAAAGAGTAATTAGCGCGATCGCAACTCATCCCGATAGCAACCAGATAACCTTGCTCATTGATACTAGTGACATTTCAAGTGAGGATGCCGAACTTTTGTTATCCGGGGTGACGATGAATCTGTTGATGGAAGAAGATTTGGATATAACAGAAGGACTAGAAATTTCTTTAGTTAGTAACTTGGCTGATATTCAGTGGGAAGCTTTGCTACCTCGCATTCAGGCGAGAATTGTTTTGGAATATGAAAATAAACAAGCGATCGCACAAGTCAAAGTAGAAAACCTTTTATCCTACAATTTGGATAGCTTCAGACATCTTGCACCAACAGGATTATAAGGGGTAAGTTACCCACAGACTACAAAAATAAGAGCATCCACAACGGATGCTCTTAAATTTAATGCTTTAAAAATAGCTATCAACAAACTTCAATATAGCGGTTCTCGTTTGTATGCAACACACGAGCGACCTCTCTCCAAACCTCTCTCCTACTAGGAGAGAGGCTTTGAGGCTTACTCCCCTTCCCTTGTAGGGAAGGGGCTGGGGGTTAGGTCTGTATTGGACTCAACTACAAACCGCTATATACCTTTGCCCACATTTGCTCGTAAGCTTTCTCCATCTCACGAGTAAACTGCTTTGCATTCCACAGCGGTGCAGTAGCCTTTGACTGTCGCAGTTTCCAAGAGATTTGTTGTCGTAAAGCGGCTTCTTTCCCTAAGCGCACACCCCACTCTACATACTCTTCATCTGTCCAAGCAATGCCTTCTGTGATACCAGCATTCATCATCATGGTGTAGCTGTTGCGAGCCGCAAATTGCTGCCCAACTCTGGTTACTAAGGGGATACCCATCCAGAGTGTTTCTAGGGTTGTCGTAGCGCCGTTGTAGGGGTAAGTGTCTAATACAACATCAGCAATGGCTAAATTTGCTCTGTGGATACCCTCAGAGTGATCCAAGGGCAAAAATCGCAGGCGATCGCTAGCCACTCCCTCTTCCTCTGCTAGCTGCATAAAAAATTTCTGCACAGCTTCTGTGTCTGCTATTCCTTTAATCAAGAAATAGCTATTGGGAACTTCTTTGAGAATTTTCATTTGCGATCGCGCTGTATCGGGGTGTCGCTTAAATCCTCTCTGAGCGCTAAGATACACCACAGCATCAGTAGGAATATCTAAATCATCTCGGCGTAGTGTCGGTACACCCACCTCAAAACCATCTACCGCAATATAAGTTTGCGGCAATCTCCAGATTTTTTCTGTATAGTATTCTTGAGCAGTTTCTGGCAAAACATAAGGGTCAGCAATAAAGTAATCAACTGCTGGTATTCCGGAAGCATCCCAACCCAACCAGGTTACTTGAACAGGTGCTGGTTTTAGTGCCATGATTTCACAAGTAACATCTAGGGTTATGCTATCAAGGTCAATTAAAATATCAATTTCATCCTGGTAAATTTGTTCAGCAATGTCTTCACTATAAATTCCACCTTTATAAGCTTTACTGACTTGCTGGACATACCATTCTTGTAGCGGATCGTTTACTTGTTTGTAATTAATGAAATAGGCAGAAATTTGAAAGCGATCGCGGTCATGATGCTGAAAAATCCATCGTGCCAGCCAGCCCACTGAATGCTTAGAAAAACAATGAGATAAATATCCAATCTTTATCGGCTTAGTTCGATTAGCTAACGTTCGCTGTCTATATCGCTGGACTTGTTCACAGGCATATTTTTGCACATTAATTTGACAAAGCTGAGCGACTTGATTCTGAATTTGTCTATTTTTTTTCGGCTCATCTCGCAAGTAAGGTGCAAAATAGTTGGAATTAAATAAACGGAGAACCCTAGCTGCTTCAATATCTGTAGGTTGTTCTTCTATCAAAGACATCAGTAGAGATTCCAGCTGCTGCGAAACTGTACAAGCTTCCTGCCAATAACCAGGAACATCCATTAATCCTTGTTGCAGCAGATGTGTTGCAGATACTTTATCTGTCAATGTATTTGATAGGGAACTGCACAATTTAGCTGTCTCTATTCCCTGAGAATAATCACCAGATTTTATATAAAAAGCAGCCAAATGACGCAAAATTTCTGTATTATTAGGCTCTAGGCGTAAACCTAGCTCAATTAGGCAAGCTGCAATTCGTGGTTGCCGCATCGAGTGGGCAACTTTAATTGTAGCTGGAATTAATATATTAATGAAAGATTTAGGTTCGCGAACATGAGCAAGACTTGCTTGTGCAAACTCTAAGACTGAGGGATGCAAAGGAGCGTAATTTAGAAGACTCTCCAACGCCTGTAATAATAGCTGAAAATCTACACTTTTTTCTGACTGAATTAACTCAATTACACCTAAAGAAGTTAATTCATCACCAGTAAATGTTTCTAACTTTATAGCTAACTCAATTAGATGCAGCAGATTGTTAACATCTGTAGGAGCAATTTCCCGCATATGCTGGCGAATTGCCCAAGCAAGTGTATACTCTGCCAGCGTCTCCCTGCGCGTGGCTTCTGTTTGCAAAACCTGGAGCAATTCAACTGTCCACTGCTCAATTTCTTGGGCTTCTCCCTCACTTATGCCCAACATCCAAGTTATTTGTGCTTCTGCTTCTTGCCCCTGCAATAACAACATTAATCCTAAGTTCCAGTAGTGAGATTTCACTTTTGGTTCTGCTTCAATAGCTTGCTCATAGCAACTAGCAGCTTGACTGTAGTAACCTTTGATAAAATATTGCTGGACTTGCTGCTTTGACAAGGTGAAATCAGTATGAAGTTGCACAGAAGTCATAGCTAAAAATTTTTGGGAGAGTAGTATTGTTAATATGTTGCACCTGGCTTTTCACGGTATCTGGAAAACCTCGCTTCCATTCCTCTCTCCTCGTAGGAGAGAGGCTTTGAATTTCTCCCCCTTCCCTCTCTTCTCCTGTCGGAGACGCTGCGCGAACATAGGGAAGGGGGCAGGGGGGTTAGGTCACGACGTATGAGTCCACATGACGTGAAAAGTCAGTGCTATCACCCGCCTGGGATTCAAATTGCACAGCGAGTAGCCTAACTCCTCTTTAGAGGACTGTAAAATCATGTTTAGTCCACTTTAGTGAACTTGAGCTAAAAGCCTGTGGAATTTATTCCTTGGCGGGATATCGGGCTGGTGCAAAATATCAGATTGCCGGAATTTATAACAAAATCAAAATGGGTAGAATACTCTACCCACTTTGGCAAAATACCTAACTTAGCTGGATCAAAACCGCCATTGCAATTCAATGTTTTTCTAACGTTGAGTTGGTAGTTTATTGCTCGCCTACTAACTCCTTTCTTTACTTAGCTGCGCTGACGTACTTCGTGCCGTCGCAGGTAGGAGCGCCTGAGGAGAAGGTGACAGCTGTTGAACCAGAATCTCCACCGTTAACTCCAGCTTTTGCCGCTTCACACAATACAGCTAGGGTAGTTGCTTCACTTGTAGCAGCTTGAGTTCCTACCATTACGCCACCAATATAGGCTTTGAGGGGAGCTTTTGCATCTACTAGTACCGCTTGGTTGGTGACGTTGCTAACACCAGTACCGCCACCGGTAATCTTGTATTGGTAATTTTGAGTCTGTGTTGCGATACCAAGACCTAAGTTACCAAAGTCAGAGTTATCTGCAAATTTGTTATTTTCCAGGTAGTAAGCTTGCTGCGCCCGGTTCATCGAACCAACGTAGGTTTTAGCTTCAGTCTGCTTGGCTTTGTTAGCTTGGTTGAGGAAAGAAGGCAAAGCAATAGCAGAAAGAATACCAATAATAATGATTACAACCAATAGTTCAATGAGGGTAAAACCCTCGTCTTGGTTCTTTTTCTTGAGGATGTGTTGCAGAAACTTGGCTTTCAATTCAGTTTTCATATCTATATTTCCTTGATCTGGGGGATGAATTATTAAGTTCTAGATGTAACTTACCCACTTTTGATTAGTTTGATATCATTCCCGCTCAAGTTTTTTTACCAAATTTATACCAGTAGTATCACGCTTTGTAAAAATAGTTACTTATGATATTAGTTGGTGGAAATAAATAAACGTAACTATGTCATTGCGAATGAAGCGAAGCGGAATGAAGCAATCCCAAACCCTTGCGATTGCTTCTCTTCGAGACGCTCCGCGAACGCTTCACTTCGTTACGCTCGCAATGATAACAAATAATTATTTCCACCCACTTACAGCTTTTTTAAAGGTGCGTTTCACTCGTTCCCCAGTTCCAGCCTAGGAACGCCTGAATAAAAGCAGCAAGAATACATTCCTAAGCAGAACGCAAAAACGAGAAATATAGCTGTTCTCGTTTGTGTGAGGTACGCGGGTAGGGGCACAGCACAGAATAGCCCCAAAGAATGGTCTGTATTCCACTCAACCTAGAAGCGCTATAGCTTCCAGGCTTTATAGCAGTTTTCAATTGGGTTAAACATACTCAAAGTAGGGGCACGGCAATGCCGTGCCCCACCCCGGTTTTGTTTGCCATTTAGAACCGCGTTAGTTTTTC
>CAXTNZ010000248.1:0-10131 GCA_964245695.1 uncultured bacterium
ATTTTTTGCACAGCTACTACAAACGCGATCGCTCTTCTTTAGTCTAAAGTCCAGGCATTAGTTCCAGGTAGTGTCAGACAAGAAAAAATTAGTGATTGGGACGCTACACTTTTTAAAACTAAACGCTCACAAACGGTTGTAGGTGTAAAAACTTATCCAAAAAGTAACTTTTTCAGCGGTAAATTAGTCTGGCTGAATCACGTCTTGCGTTCCAGACACAAGTTATATTACGTTCTCCTCTTCCATTACGTTCTCCTCTTCCATAACGGTCTCCTCTTCCATAACGGTCTCCTCTTTCATAACGGTCTCCTCCTTCATTACGCCTATTCCGAATACTGTAGACATAACGATAACTGACAATCCGGTCATTCTGGTAAACAGGTTCACCACCTCGCTTGGCAACTACCGAATAACCACTTTCGTCGATAAGTTTATCGCAAGAAATCTCCCCATTTGCAGCTTGAGCAGGAAATGTAGGTATCATACCTAAACACAGGGCGACAGCAGTCAATAAAAGTTTTGTGCGTTTCATGGCTTTATATCCTTATTAAAAAAGCTGAAATTGAAATTTAAATTATGTATCCCTGATAACTCACTTGCTGACTATTGGCATCATGACGATCTATTTACCATCTATGATCTCGACGAATTTCGCGTTTCCGACGAGCTTCGCGTTCCCGACGAGCTTCGCGTTCCCGACGAATTTCTTGTACCCGACGAAATTCTTGCGCCCGTCGAGTGTCTTGTACGCGATTAATTTGCTGTTCGCGACGAATTCTATAATCTCGATAAGGATTATCTGCTAGGGCTGGAGATGCTGCTAAACCACCTAATGTCAGTAAACTAGCTGTACCAATGAGAATCAGGGATTTATGTAAACGCATAATAGGTGTTCGGTTTTTCTAACCGGGAAATGAGTTGAGGCTTGCTGAATTCAAGCCATGCCCATCATAGAAGCTAGAGTTGCATCACTACATGCATCGAACGTCATGATCTAAACATGACTTTAATCATGTTTTTCTATTTATTGGTTTTGACTAAATCCCAAATCGCTTGTTGGTCTACTTGGTGGCACGCAAGTGAAGTGTATTTAATTTGTAATTAAGAATTAATAATTATTAATCAAAATTTTCTGCCGCACGTACTGCAACAGCGATCGCATTCTTAACCGCAGTATCTTTCTGTTCTAAGATGACATTTTCGCTAACAGTGCGCTGGGCTACTACGCCACAAACGGCAGCTGCTGCAAAATTATACACTCCCGCCATTTTAAACAGTGTGCCGCATTCCATCTCATAATTCAAGACATTCAACCGCCGATATTCTTCTGTGATACCTTGAAGCGATCGCATTAAATGTGGATTTGCTGAATCAGTGCGTTCCTGTCCTTCGTAAAAAGTATCCACTGACGCTGTAATTCCCATGTGATGCTCAATCTCTAATTTTCGTGCCGCATTAACTAACGCTACTGTGAGAAAAGGATCGGCTGCTGCTGGATACTCAACAGGCGCAATATCATTTGCTGCACCCTGCCGACATAATGCTGCATTGCTAATTACAATGCTACCAACTGGTACATGCAGTTGAATTGAGCCGCAAGTGCCAATACGAATAATTTTCTTGATTCCTACTTGTACCAACTCATTAATCACAATACTCAGGGAAGGCGCACCCATACCACTAGTAGCAGATAAGATGCGGCGACCATTTGGCAAGTATCCCACATAGCTATTTAGTCCGCGATTCTCCGACAACAAGCGCACATCCTGCAAATAAGTTTGAGCAATTAGACGGGCGCGTTCCGGATCGCCAGATAATAAAGTGATGCTGGGAGGTTGTGAACCAAGTTCATCTTGCCCAAAGCCAATATGATATAAACGGTTACTAGTCATATCGACATCTTAACTGTTGGTGGTTGTTTGTCAGAAGAATGAACAACAAACAACCTTTGTAATCTTATCGATTGTAGATGCGATCGCTTACCTCTGATATCACAACATTATCAATGGAATTTAGTTGCTATCGGCAAGCTTCGACAGTGAAATTGCAATTAAAAGTTTTTCATATAAAAGGGGCAAACAAATAAGTTTACCCGCTCAAGTTTTTATATCAGGACTTAGACAATTAAGTAGGTCAACCTGAAAAAATATAAAACAGACCTAACCCCCTACCCCCTTCCCAAAAGAGTGAAGGGGGAGTTAAAGCCTCTCCCCTATTAAGGGAGAGGAATGGAAGCGAGGTTTTAAGTTTAATTTAGTTGAGTGACTTAGTACAGCGATTGATTACCCTAATACTGACTTCTGATTTTTCCGGCGTAAGAACATACCACAAAAAGCAAGTAACCCTACAGCGACTCCTGGTTCAGGTACAGATTTGGGGTCGAACCCTGTAAATCTGTCAGTTCCTGCATGGAAGGAGTGGTTGTCGGTTTCAAATCCACCACCTCCTATCTGAGAAATCTCAATTTTGTCGAAGATATCATTTGTACCTTCTGAATAGAAGTGAGTGTAGCCATTGCCTTGATAATAGTTATCACCAACTTTTTTTGCACCGTCTTCGTTGATACCTGGATGCAGGGGAGAGTAAAAGGCAAAACCACCAGCTTTATCAATGTCAGCAGTTGTGAAGGACTTGATCAGATTGTCGCCCTTAAAGAAGGAGAAGACATTACCAGAGTGGGCTGCGCCCCAGTCAATACCGAAATAGTTCAGTGTTTTTTCTAGGTTTATAACGACCTTGTTCCCCTCAAAAACTTCTGGATACTTAGAGGTGTTTTCCTGTCCTTGCGAACCTACTGGATCCCACACATCTGACACAACACTGCTACTGCCATTGCCATCAAATGAGTACTTAGCAAATCCAGATGTTGGCATTGTACCGTCGTTGAAGTCAATCGTTACTACATCCTTATTCTGGGAAAATTCCGAAAACGCACCTTGGTTAATTTCTCCATTAAGACCTGTAGTACCTGGGGTCATCTTGAATGTGATAGCGTGAGCGGAATCTGCATAGGCGAATGAGGCGATCGCAGATAAAGCAGCGATTGTAATAGCTTTATGGAAAAACATTGTTAATTAGTGATTTTCTTGGTGTTGTTATGCCAATTATCTAAATTCTTTTTACTAAAGCCATTAGTGTAAACACTGTTTTTTCTAACTGTTGCCCAATTAGCTGATTTTGAGAATTATTGAATAGAGAAGTTAATAAAAATAAGTCCTGTAAAATCAAAAAATAGTGAAGATAATCTGTGTTTTTAACGTAAGATTCAAAAACCTTTAAGTAAAAAAACGGAGATAAAATATACTCGTATTGAAGTTTTATGATGGCTGTGCTGGGGACGCTTGGACTGGGGAGCGAAGGTTATTCCCGGCTTTCACCAATCGCCGCAAATGTGGAGAGCTTTGAGGGGGGATTGATTCCTCCCTCGCTCGCTTGCTGCATCACAACATAATCAAACCCAGTCGGACACCAACAGTAACAGCCTCGGTGCGCGTCGAGACTCCTAGCTTCCCAAAGATGGATGAGACATGAAACTTAACGGTGTGATCGGAGATATGCAATGCTGTGGCGATCGCCTTATTCCCCAACCCAGAACCGAGCATTTTTAAAACTTCTATCTCCCTTGGTGTCAGTGTTTGCACGGGTGTGAGCAGCAGTTTTTCACGCATCGACTCTTTGAGAGGAAGCAACTCAACAGCATCCGGGTGTAGTACAACTAGACCAAAAGCGATCGCCTCCACAGCCGCAATAATCTCTAACTCTGTGCTGGTATCGGGTAATATTCCCCGGACACCAGAACGCAGCGCCGCCTCTAGGTTGATGCTGTCGAGTTCGTCAACAATAACGATAATTGCTGATGGGTATTGCTCCTCTTGCATGACAAGCAATTTTTCCCATACTGATTGTTGAAGGTTGCCGCTCAAATCTAACAGCACCACATCAGGTTGTAATTGCACAACTTCCCTCAAGAGTGCATCCAAGTCAGATGCACTACCTACTACCGTAAGTTTGGGATTGGTTGTTAGCACAGCGGACAAACCTGCCCGCACCACAGGGGAAGCAGCAACTACCATCACCCGAATCATGTCGCCTCCACAGCAGTTTTCCCATCTTGCAACACAGCATAAAAAACAAATTGCTGCCCCTCGCGCAGAACTTGTAACGGAAGTGATTTACTGTCGCTTTGATTGAGATAGTTGCTTAAATCGTTCGCTTGAGAAAACGATCGCCCCGACACCCCAATTAGCACATCACCAACTTGCAAACCAGCAGCTTCCGCAACGCTTCCAGAATGGACTGACAAAATTAATAAGCCCAAGCTGCGTTTTAGCAACACAGGTTGTAAAGTCACCCCCAGCTTTCGCCGATTTCCATGCAAAAAACGCTTTACAGTTGAGCTTGCGATTGCCACAGCCAAACCGTTAGCAATCATGGTGTTAATTCCGACAACGCGACCGAGACAGTCCGCAAGCGGACCACCAGAATTGCCAGGAAACAGTTGAATATCAGCCATTACCAGACGCTGATTATTTGCGTGGATAATTCCAGTTGTCACAGCACCACTGTCAGCAAAAGGATTACCCACTGCTAAGACTAATTCACCTACTCGCAGCGCATCTGCATCACCAATAGTTGCAGCACTTAAGTCAGTGGCGGAAATTTTCAAAGCTGCTAAATCTTGCTGTGGGTCAAACTGTGTCCGCACCGCATCAAATACTCGTCCATCCGACAATTCGACAGTTGTCTTGTTGCTGGTGGCGACATGAGCATTAGTGATGATTAAGCCGTCAGGTTGCCAGATAACACCGGAACCGCTTCCCGAAGAACCGCTACGCACTTTGACAGTAATATTGCGTAGTTTAGCAGCTAGCAGTGCCAATTCATCAGTTATTGCTGTGGTAGTCATATTGCTGTAATTTTGATTTTTTAAGTTAGAATTGCTACTCAGTTGGTTTTTCGCCGATCGCGATCGCTAATTCAACTAATGCCCCACCGCGCACAACTTGCACTCTTACAGTTTTACCAACGCGATCGCTATTATTAAGCAGCGCCAGCACATCACCAGTATCGCTGACAGAAGTACCATCGAAAGCTACCAACACATCCCCAAGCAGCACACCGGCATTGTCAGCAGGTCCGTTTGCCTCGACATTGACTACAATCACCCCGCCAGCAGAAGTTAAATTCAGAGTACTTTTGAGGTTCGCAGGCAAACGTACAGGTTGCATTCCCAAACCTAGATAGCCCCGTGGAATGCGCCCTTTGGCAATTAATTGGTCAACCACGCGATTTACTGTAGAAGCGGGGATAGTTAAAGCAGTACCGCGCCGCCCCGATGTATTCATGCCAACCACAAATCCGGCTGCATCTACGAGTGGTCCCCCGGCAAAGCCTGGATAAAGTGTGATGTCTGGGCGGATGAACGAGTCAATATTGCCGCCGCTCATGCTTCGCCAAGCACCACTAACAACACTTACAGCGCCCATAGCCGCCCTTAAGTCACCCTCACTACTTCTTGCCAATCCAAGTACCAAATGACCGACTTTGAGTGTTGTCGCATCACCAATTTTCGCTACTGGGATTTCTCCGTCTTGTAGTTTGAAGACAGCTACATCGGTGCTAGAGTCACGACCCAAGACGGTAGCTGCTACTGTGCGACCATTTGTAGTGGTGACAGTAATTTCTTCATAACGTTGAAGCGACTCATCAGAGGTAACGATGATACCATTTCGCCAGTGAATACCACTAGGGGAAATGCGTTTGCCAGCGTTGACAGCAACAACAGCACTCCCAACCTGCTCTACAGTATCAGCTAAACTGTTGGACAGAGCCAGTAATGAAGACATAAAATTTCTCCGCAAACTTTCCTTGATGCTTCTATCGTGCCGTTTTGTTTTCGCAGATAGCATCGGAAAAATGGGGAGAATTCACCCTAGAAAAATGGCTAGTTATCGGGGTGCAAGTAGCAATCGATGTTGTTGGCGAAGTCCCAAAATGACCTATCCCCAACCTCTCCCCTGTTAAGGGAATGATGCAATTATCAAGACCCAAGTTTATAATGACCAGAGTTACAGTGGGAAAAAATGGATGCTGATGAACTGAAGCGGCGTTATGTCGCAGGCGAAAGAGACTTTACCGGAGCGGATTTAAGTAGAGCCAAGCTGATTAAAGCTTATTTCCCTGGGATTAATTTATGGGGAGCCAACTTGGAAGGAGCTAACCTAGCCAGAGCGAAATTATGGGGAGCCAATTTGGAAGGAGCTAACCTAGCCAGAGTAAACTTAACTGGAGCCAACCTCAGCGGCGCGAATCTGAGTCAAGCTAATCTGCGGGGAGCCAAACTAAACAATGTCAAGCTGTATGGAGCCAATTTCCGTGGTGCTTTCTATGATGAAAGTACCCGATTTGCTAGAGGTTTTGACCCCATCAGTAGAAATATGCGCTTAATTTGATTTTGTTTAACTCGGCATATCTTTACTTATAGGGTTTCCAGCCAGACAAGTTAAATTTGTGTTAATCCTTCTAAATTTACCGTTGCTAGTGTAATATATTACTGAGTAATTAACTACTAAACGTTCGGTAGGTTTTATTTGCCAGGCAATTCTTTCTCTCCAAAAGAAGTTTCTTCTAGTGGACGCGATCGCGTTCTGGATGAGGCGGGAAGGCTATTCCGCAAGCGCGGCTACAATGCAGTAACCATGAGGGATATCGCTGTTGAGGTGGGAATTCGTCAGGCGTCGTTATACTATCATTTTCCTAGCAAGGAGCAACTTTTTGTGGCAGTTACCGAGCGTGTATTTGAACATCACCGCATCGGTTTACAGCAAGCTATTCAGAATGCAGAAACCAACTTGCGATCGCAACTTCAAGCATCTGCTCGGTGGGTTTCTTTCTCAGCCTCCTATCCATTTTTTGAGTATGGTACATACAGATATGCCTTTGTTAAATGAGGAAAATACCAAACGGCTGTCGGTTTGCTTTGAACAATCCATCTTTGAACCTCTGCGAGAAACCTTTACCGAAGCCCAAGAGTGAGGCGAAATTCGTAACACGCGCCCCGAACTGCTAGCTGGATTCTTTTTATCTATTATGGAAAGTATTCCTTACGCCATAACTTCCCCAGACGCTCTACCAGGGGAAGACATAGTGAATGAAATAATTGTCATTTTATTGGATGGGCTTAAACCTCAAGTGAAAAAGGACTAAGGGAGAGAGTGTACCACTGAGAAGGACAATAATTTTTTTGCCTATTTACCTATCTAATGATAGGTAGTTAAATTAATTTGAGGGAAATATTGGAACCATAGCGATCGCTTTTACCGTCTACGTATAAACTATCTCAAAGTTTGCCGCTTTATTATACCATTTGTCTGAGTAATATTTGCAACTGGAATCGGCAAATAATTATGGTTTTAACAAAATTACTGCGTAAACAGTTTGTAGTGTTTTATATAGGAATCAATGACGATGCAACGTTTTTTAAAGAGTCTTTTACTTTTCAGCGCTGTGATAAACTTGACAGTTTTACAAGAAGCAAAAGCACTGTCAAACAGTAGCCTGACTGTGACGATTAACGGGGTGAAAAACCAGCGTGGGCAAGTTTGCCTGAGTTTGTTTTCTGGTGGGCGCGGATTTCCTAGCAGCAGCGATCGCGCGGTGGCTGCCCGTTGTGTCAAACTAGAAAATACTCCCTTGACAGTTAAATTTGAAAACTTAAAAGCCGGAAATTATGCGATCGCCGCCTTTCATGATGCCAACGGCGACGGTACTCTCAATCGTAATGCATTGGGTATTCCCACAGAAGAGTTTGGCTTTTCTCAAAACCCCAAAATTCTCACAGGTGCGCCCACGTTTGGGGATTCTGCGGTTCTAGTTGCGGGTCCAGAGACGAACATTCAAATTAAGTTGCTGAACTTTTTAGGCTGAAGTAAACGCAACAGCAGTGCGAGGTAAACCTGAAAGTGGATTTGGTTACTGGTTAGATTGCGGGTGCGATCGCCGTTTTCCCCAGTTGTGCTACGCGAGTTATCATCATTGGCAACCGATTAGGAGCCTCATTTCACTTTCCCTTCGAGACACATTCGTTTAACGCATCACTCGACGGCATATTACAGCGTTTTTCATGTATTTGAACCACACACAATCTTTAGTAGGGGCACAGTGCCACACTGTGCCCCTACAATGTGGTCTATTTGTATAAAAGACCGCGCAGAAGCGCAACTACAATTGCGGGTTTCCTTTGAGTAGATTTAGATAAGGCGCTCGCGATGCGTGAGCAGGATTAGCCCTTGGGCAATCCTTATTGTGATGCCGCTCAAGCTGTCTGAAGCCCAATATCGAAGGTTGCTGCCCAACCTTGGCTTGTTTTGGTGAGTGTGAGCAACAATTGGTCTCCACCGTCTTTGAAGATTCCGTCTTGTGCATTCTTCAACGTGCGCTGCCCCTTACTGGCGTATGGTGACTGTGCGTGTACCAGATCCGTAATCGAGTCATCAAAGTACAACTGTGACGTAAATTCATAACGCTGCCCTGATGTCGCATCTGTGCGTACCTTAAAGTGGATATGGACTGTTCTGCCTTGGTACCAACCAGGATAAATGGTTGTAAACTGGACAGTTCCATTTGCGTTTGTCACTTGATACCCGCGCAGGAACTTTTTCCCGACGGTACTGAAACTTGGGTCATTCACGTCCGAATAGACACCCAGCGCGTCACAATGCCAAATATCCACTATCGCACCTTTAAGTGGTGTGCAGCTAGTACTGCTAACCTGAGAAACGCGAAGCGTCAGTTTGAGTGGCACGCCGTCTTTCACCGAACCGTCCGAGGGATCGGATCGGATATCAGAGCGGTTGAGCTTCTCGTCTACAAAATACGGACCTTCGGTCTGCTCCGGTTTCACTACACAAGCAGGCAACGTTGTAGAATTTGCTGTAGATGATGCTTGGACAGATACACTCGACTGTGCCTGCACGGTGTTGGACTTTCTAGGTATGCATCCAACAAGCATTGCTGTTACCGCTGCCCTAAATAGAGCAAGTGCTTCTCTGCGACTGAGAATTCGACTTAGTTGACGATCGCCTTTTTCCATAGTATCTCTAAGATGCTTTTGCAAGGGTGATATTAAATACTTTTTGAGGAGTTTTAGCCAAGTCGGCAGTTTTTTTCTTTACGAATAGAACCAAAGCCGATGAATTTACCGGATGTGATGTATCAATTTTCAGTTTGCCCTGAACGGCTACCGAGTTGGTTCTTAAGGACACAGAACCATAGCTTGGTAGCCTCATACTTACAATTCAGTTTTTAGCGTTTTAAAGGTTTATTTGCAGTGTCACCCCATTAGGAAGCCTGAAGTAACCATCACGCACTCTAACTAATCTCCTAGAAGGAACAATTTCCTCATTGGGAAGAAGAATATCTCCATTGGGAAGTCTGAAGTAACCATCACGCAGTCTGACTAACCTCCTAGCAGGAACAATATCCCCGTTAGAAAGTCTGACATCACCATTGCCAAGTCTGTCTATTCTGCTATTGGGTTCGTCGTCGCGGTTTGAATTGCGCCTATCTTGGGGAATTCTATCTTCTCTATAGTTGCGTCTGTCTTGGGGAGTTCTATTTTCTCTATAGTTGCGTCTGCCGTCTTGCTCCCTGACTCGATCACCTTGAGCAACAACCTGGACTTTTGTCTGAGCATTTGCAGGCTGGGAAGTCAAAGTTGGAGCAATTACGACAACAGCAGATAAGACAAAAAATTCGTATTTGTATTTTAACATGGAATTAGCTTTTTTTGGTCAATTTGTTTTTGAATCGAAATAATTTTGCCTCATTTAGGGCGATTCTCCTGAGGACGAGGCGGAATACCCAGCGCATCCTTTAACTGTTGTTCTGTTACACCCAACTTCGTCGCCGCCGCTGCAAAATCAGGTCGAGGCGGACGAGAACTGCGATCCGAGGGATTTGGAGGATTGGCAGGTACTCCCAAGGCATCCTTTAACTGTTGTTCTGTTACACCCAACTTAGTCGCAGCAGCCTTAAAATCAGGTCGAGGAGGACGCCCATTTCTATCGGGAGGATTAGCAGGTACTCCCAAGGCATCCTTTAACTGTTGTTCTGTTACACCCAACTTCGTCG
>CAXTNZ010000249.1:0-10047 GCA_964245695.1 uncultured bacterium
CCGAACGCTATCGCGGTTCTGAGTACACTGTTGAGTTTCTGCAAAAACTCAAAGTGGAAATTGTCGTTGAGGACAACCAAGTTGATATGGTGGTAGATAAAATTATCGCCGCAGCCCGCACTGGTGAAATCGGGGATGGTAAAATTTTCATCTCACCTGTTGAGCAAGTTGTGCGGATTCGTACCGGGGAAAAAAACACAGAAGCTGTTTAAAAAAGCTGTGAGTTATGAGTTGTGAGTGAGGAATCAGGAATCAGGATATAGCACAATTCATTATTCCTAACTCCTAACTTATAACTCCGCGCCTCCTAACTCCTAACTTTTTCTAGTTGGGGGAGTAAAGCCTCAATTGCTTTGCCGCGATGGCTAATTGACCGCTTCAAGTCTGGTCTCATCTCGGCAAAGGTTAATTGTTTTTCTGGAACGTAAAAAATTGGATCGTAGCCGAAACCACCATTACCACGAGGTGCGTGGAGAATTTCGCCGCGACAAACACCTTCAGATTGTAGCGCGATCGCTCCATCAAAACGTGCGATCGCCACTGCACACACAAATTGCGCTTGCCGATTCGTTTCCTCGTTCAGTTCCCTCAACACCCTAGCAATGCGCTCAGAGTCCGTTTTGCCATAACGTGCAGAATACACTCCAGGTGCGCCATTTAGGGCATCTACTTGCAAACCAGAATCATCGGCGATCGCCCAATTTCCTGTTGCTAAAGCGACCTGAGACGCTTTCAGACAAGCGTTAGC
Source organism: uncultured bacterium (assembly GCA_964245695.1). Taxonomy (GTDB): domain Bacteria; phylum Cyanobacteriota; class Cyanobacteriia; order Cyanobacteriales; family Nostocaceae; genus Hassallia. Next base: position 749 of record CAXTNZ010000249.1, read on the forward strand.
AGCAAAGGTGTCGCCAGTTTCCTCAACTTCCAATTCCTTCGGTTTGAGGGTTAATTCCCAACCTAAATCAGCCAGGTAAGCTTGCATTTCCCGCAATTTACCTGGATTTGAGGTTGCAACCACAAGTATTGTCATCGTTTTTCTACAAGTGAATTGGTGGCGGTACAGGATTCGATAACGGTGTCAAAGGACGGGGTTCGTCAACTCTTGCTACTAATCGCAGGTGAATCACAGTTTGCTGGGAGTAGTCGTAATCAATTTCCACCGCATCGCCGAATTGCTGCTTACTCTCACCAGATAATCCCGTACCACCCGCACTCAAGGAACGGTTTACGCTTCCACCCCTGGTTGGGGCGAAATTGGCAGCTACAATACCTGGTGGTGGCAGCGCCTGAACTTGGCGTTCAGGCGTAAAGGTAACTTTGACTAAGCCAATATTTGCATTTTGTTCGCTAATACCAGCTTTGGTAGCCTCAGCACTTCCCAACTTATAAAACGTGAATCGTCCGGTATCATGAACTGCGCGTTCTAGCACAATTGAATTGTACTGTTCAATCCGCCAAGTTCCCACATGTTTGCCATCAATTTCCACTTTGGCATCACAACGGACAGCACGCTTATTAGCTAGAACTACGCTGTACTGAGTGTTATGTTCTAGCTGTAGATAACCTCCCGATAACTCAGTTCCTGGCGAAATACTGAGGCTGAAGTTGTTTAACTCCATGAGAATCACTCCTAAGCTGATGTTTGCTTTAGGATTCCCTGTTAGCAAACTAAACTAACAATTGGTGAAAGCATAGACAAATATGCCTATGCTACTACACTCTGCTAAACTGAGTTTGCCCAATCTTTTGCCCAAGCGAGAGTTTGATGCACTTGTTGCATTGTCGGCGCTTCGCAGTATAAGCGTAAAACTGGTTCGGTACCGCTGAAACGAATCATCAACCAACTATTGTCAGCTAGGCGGAATTTGTAGCCGTCAATTGTTTGACAATCAATCACTGCAAGTCCGGCAATTTCTGTAAGAGGTTCTTTTTGCAGTTGTTGCAAAAGACGCGATCGCACTTCCATACTCGCCAAAGGTAAATCAATGCGATCGTATGACGAGTTGAAATCTGTTTGTTCTTGCAGGTGGCGATAATAATCACCCAAATCCAGCCCAGATTCAACAATTGCCTCTAGCACATACAATGCTGACAGCAGTGCATCCCGTTCGGGAATGTGGCTACCATAACCAATTCCGCCCGATTCTTCACCACCTAGCAACACTTTAGCCGCTAACATGCGATCGGCGATGTATTTATAACCAACCGCTGTCTCAAATACTGATAACTTATGCAGTGCGGCGACGCGAGGAATTAAGTCAGAACCACTAACAGTTTTGACTATTTCACCTTCAAAACCGCGCCTTAAGGTTAGATGGTCGATTAATATCGGGATTAATACTTGTGAACTCAAAAAGTTACCTTCTGCGTCCACAGATGCGATGCGATCGCAATCTCCGTCAAATACCAATCCTACCGCCAAACCACCTTGATTTGTTTCACGGTGAGTCTTCATCACTTCAAATAAACGCGAAAGGTATTTAGGTAAAGGTTCCGGCGCACCACCACCAAAAAGCGGATCGCGATCGCTATTTATTTCTTTTACTTGATTCCCTAGCAGCATCGCCAATCCGCCAGATGCAGCCCCATGCATAACATCCGCAAATACTGTCACTTTGCCAGAGTTTATCGCATCTCGAATCTTCGCAATATCAACTTTACCTTCTAGTGCTTGACAATAACTGCCCCAAGGATTAAACATTTCTATTTTGCCCGGAGTTTGTGCAGGTTGCACTTTCTCAGACAAAAGCGCTTCTATCTCATGCGTTACTTCTGGCGGTACAGATCCCCCAAAAGCGCCCTTGACTTTTAATCCCAAATATTTTCCCGGATTATGACTTGCTGTAATTACCAGCGCCCCCAAGGCATTGAGTTCTTTTGCAGCCCAGCTAAAAGCTGGGGTTGGGGCAAAGGTTTCGCTAAATAACACATCAAATCCTACGGCTGTCACAGCATCGGCGACAGCGCGGGCAAAATCTTCCGCCATAAATCGGCGATCGTAACCGACAATAATTGTCCGGCTATTCACCGTAGAATTATATGTTTCAAATAATACTTTTGCAGCAATGGGTGCGACTAAGGCGAGGCGTTCAAAGGTGAATTCATCACCAATCACGCCCCGCCAGCCGTCCGTACCAAACTTGATTGAGTTAGCTAGAACTGGCATTGAGGTATCCTAACTTTACACCTGAGGATTCTAGCATTTATACACGGTACTATGTAAAAAAAGAATTAAGTATAAAAAATAGTACTATTGCCCTTAGGCAGTTATGACACAAAGTAAGTGAATTTGTTCCTATAAGTGCGTAAGCGCACTATTTTTTTAGGAGAAGGGCGTACCCCTGACCCGCTGCCTCAAAAGACGTACACTATTGGCATTGAGCAGACTTTAAGGTTCTGGCAAATCGTATATTTGATTCTTAAGATCAAGGCTTAATGGGTAACAGCAGTGATAGACAACAGGGCAATATCAATCAGTTTGTTTACAGGAGCAGGTGGGCTAGATATTGGGATGGAGCAGGCAGGTTTTCCGGTAGTCAGTATAGTTGAGAAAGATCCTGATGCTGCAAAGACTATAGCCCTAAATCGACCTGACCTCAATAGTGCTGTATCAAGAGATATACAGAACATCAGCGCTCAAAATCTTTTTGAAGAAGGCGGACGTATTATTGACCTTGGCAGACCTTTGCGCCCTTGTGAAGTAGATTTGGTAACTGGGGGTCCTCCTTGTCAACCCTTTAGCACAGCAGGGAAACGTGGTTCAGTTATAGATCCCCGTGGCAGCTTATTTATGGATTTTATACGAATAGTTGAAGAAGTGCAGCCACGCTTTTTTGTGATGGAAAATGTTAAAGGTTTACTCTCTGCACCTATCCGTCATAGACCTCACCTAGAACGCGGACCTAATTATCCTCCTTTGGAACTAGATGAAATACAAGGAAGCGCTCTTGAGGTAGTTTTAGGGGAAATGAAGCGTCTTGGGTATAGAGTTGTGTACAGCCTATTAGAAGCCGCAGATTATGGTGTTCCACAAAACAGACAGCGAGTAATATTTATTGGCTCCAGAGAAATTAGATATCTTTTTGTTAGAAGTCACAGTTACTTTCGGGTACAATCTACTGCTTCAGTTTGTTCTTCAAGTTTTCGCAGGAATTCACAAGGAGTAGCGCCTAAAGCTTTGGCTACCTCCAAAAACTCCACCACATCTAAACGCCGTTCGCCACGCTCATATTTGGAAACAAAAGACTGTGGTTTTTGCAGCCTTTTTGCAACCTCAGCTTGTGTCAGTTTCTTAGATTGGCGAGTTTCGATCAGCAGTAAGCGGAACAAGTGATATTTCTCTGTGAAAACAGATTTAGTCACCTAGTTTGCTTGTTAAAAGTCTCCGGCAAAATCATAAAACCTAATATGGGATAAACCCAAAATGGGTTATTTGCGTAAAGTGTCTTTCTTTCCAGCCCAAAATTTCTTCTCAGACAAGCTGTTGGCATCCATTTGCAGCGATGCCCGAAAAACTGAATTGAGATAGCTTTACAAATCTTTACTATGCGATCGCCTTTTTGGACACAACGCGATCGCAAAACTATAAATATGTATAAAAAATTAAAAATCCTTAATAGTAATTACTATTAAGGATATTTCCTCGGAGCATAAGATGCTCAACACCCTAATTTCGCTTTAAAAATCATCGAGATACTGACTCAAACGGCTGATTACAGGGTCAACTTCTTGAGGAGGGGAAGCAGCAACAGTATAAGCAGTATTATTGACTACTTCTTGTGCTGCTAATGTTGCTGGCGTCGGAGACTGAATGATAATTGGTCGCTCATTCACCATAATTGCCAGCTGTGCAACTTGTTGACTAAGTTGCAGCAGTTGGCGTTCCATAGCCTCCAAACGATTAGATTCCTTAGCAAAAAAACGTTCCTCAAGGTCAGCCACTTGACGTTGCAGTTCAGCGATTTGTTGTTCATCTGATGCTGAAACTGCCGTTGTTGGACTAGGTCGTACAGATTCCGGTACGCACAAAGATTGCCATAAGGCTTCTTTACAGAGGTCGCTGAAAGTCTTGTCTGGTTCTTTTTCCAAATGGCTTTCGACAAGCGCCAACAAACTTTCGTCAGCGACCCCTGGGTTGAACGTAACCGATTTTACTACCTTTTTTGACCATTGGAACATCAGTTTTAAGCCCTAGCAGCGCGACTGGCGGATATCTGTGCTTCTCCATAAATATACTGCCCCAAAGCATTAGCTTCGCGGGATGGAGCAGCTAGGTGGGCATTAATCTTCGCTTCTTTGAGCAGCCGTTGCATATCCTCCCAAAAGAACTCACCACCCCCCCCAGTGAGAATCACATCGGTAACGCGTTCTGGCAACCAAGCTAGCACGCGATCGCATATCAGACGAGAAAACTGCTCTGTCAGGTTGGGGAGAAAATCATCTAGATTCGTAGGTTTGCTAGAACCTCTGGGACGGTAAAAGCGATCGCCTTTGGGTTTATTCACAGCCTTAATCAGCGCCAAAGATTGACTATCTGCTCCCTCAATCTCTTTGGCGACTATTTCATAAAACTTGCTCATCCCGAAGTCTTCACTCTTAGAAGCACCTCGTGCAAAGCGGAAGTTATCCACCATTAAACAATCGATAGTTTGATGTCCAATATCAATGATCGCCACCGAAACTTTCGTAAAATCCGGAACTCCGGGTGCTTTCTTCGGTTGAGCTTCGCACCACAAAAGACTGCCATAGCCTTCTGGCATTACCCAAACCTTGCTGACATTCAGGTTCACAGGTTCCCCTCGGAAGTTCATCACATGGGGACCACCTACCTGACTTATCAGCTGTGCTTTTTCCCTTTCAAATTGCTCTAAAGAAAGAAAAGGCAAACCGAGAATCACTGAGATTTCATCTTTCAGCTTGAAGTAGCCGGCACAAGCCAAAACCTTTACCAGTGCATCCTCAACCTTAGATTGACCGACTCCCAGATTCGCCCCAAAATCTGCTGCTAATTGACCAACAGCGTAGCCGCTGCCTTGATACTCCAGCCACAGATCCATTAAAGGGTCAGTAGCGCGGGCTTCAAAAACGCCTCCACGTACCTGTTCCATAGTCATTTGCTTCACGTTAGCAGGCACGAACATCACATTGTTCGGTTCGCGGCTCACACAAGTCTTGGTGGAAGTTCTACCTAAATCAACACTGAGAATCGCTTTCCCCAAACCAACACTTGGTCTGGGAACATTATTAGCAGCATTAGCAGCATTTAGTGGGGTAGATGCCGACACTCTATTCATGGGGATAGCAGCGGCATTCATTGGGGTAGCGGCGGAAGGTTGGTCTGTCATGAAAGCTCCTATTCCTTACTTAGCTTTAAAAGTTATCATGCTCATCTTACAAAAATGCGTGCTACCAGAAATTTTTGGTTGCGTTGAGTGTAGCTAGAAATACGCCAAAATTTACTTAAGGCGAAGCGCAAAATTTAGGATTCTTTGGGATAGTGTAAGCTAATATTTGGTACTCTTAACGCTTGCTCTTACACAAGAGAGCGCCTATAAGTCATTTTCTCCGGCTTTTTCGCTGGCGCTTGAGCACCCAGAAAATAAATGCCAGGAAAAGACCCCCAAACACGATTTTAGATACAGGCGCAAGGTACTTGTCCACAAGTTCATACTGACCACCCAACAAGTATCCTGAGTATGTTAGCAAACCCACCCAAGCAGCGCTACCCAAGGTTGTGTAGAATAAGAATGGCAGCAAGTGCATATTGCTGATGCCTGCGGGAACGGAAATTAACGTGCGGACTCCCGGCACAAGGCGACCAATAAACACGGCTTTGCCACCTTGCCTATCAAACCATCGCTTTGCCTTGCTGATATCTTTGCTGGATATCGTTATCCACTTGCCATACTTGTCAGCCAAAGCTTTCAAACGCTCTTCGCCCAAAAATTTGCCTGGGTAGTACCAAATCAATGCGCCCAATACAGAACCTGCTAACCCCGCAAAAAATACGCCAATAATATTGAGCTTTGCCCCTGGTAGATTTGCTGTATATCCTGCCAGTGGCATGATCAGTTCTGAAGGGATGGGGGGGAAAAGATTCTCCAGTAACATCAGCGCCGCAATTCCCAAGTAGCCCAGGGATTCAATAGTATTTTTTATCCAATCTGCCATAAAGTCGATTCGGTGAAATTGCTACAGCAGTCTAGTTGCTTTATTAAAGTTTACATTTATTAAAAATAAATTATCTGCTCTGGCTGGAGTCTAGGTAATTTGGCAGTCCCTAAAATTGGCACTTCCAGTTGGAAATATTGCCTGACATAAAAGGCTGTTTGTATGATATGAAGAACTAAGAAACCGGGTTTTGAGAATACAAAATAAACCGTTGCTCCCGCATAGTAACAAAGCCGGTTTCTAACTGCTTAATTTTTCAAAGGCAAACAGGTTATAACAGGAGAAGGTGGAGAAAAAAAGAAGGCAAAAGGCAAAAAATGTTTTTACCTTTTACCTTTTAGTTTCTTTTAAACTGTAGGGGTCAATGATTGTACTCTCGGCTCTGATTGCCACTCTAATGGGTTCCAAACCCTATCTTCCAAAGCCATTTGCTCGATTAAACTTGCCAATCTTAGAGCTTTGAGCGCTTGTTCCCCACCGACGGAAGGTTGATTACCACCGTGTACGCAGTTGACAAAATGCTCTAATTCTGCACCCAACTTGTCAATGTTACTGGTGTAAACTTGTTCAATTACACCATCCTGCTTGTAAAACACTTGCCGATGATCCATCATTGAGTTAGCAGAACTGTGTCGGTGAATTAAAATTTCATTTTTAAGAAAATCTGCCTCAGTAAATGAGTTTTTGCAATGAGCGGCAATGCGGCGGATTTTGCGGTGAGTGACTTTGCTGGCTGTGACGGTAGCGACAATGCCATTAGCAAACCCCAAGGTGGCAGTGACGTAATCTAAATAGCCAGAGTCTAGGGCGCGACTACCACTAGCCGTCAACTTCACCACTGGGGATGCGGCTAATTCCAAAAGTAGGTCAATGTCGTGGATCATTAGATCCAGCACAACTGAGACATCGTTCGCTCGGTCTGAGTAAGGATTCATGCGCTGAGCTTCTAGTGCCAGCACTTCCTCTGTTTTCAGCACTTTCCTCAGTTCCTGAAAGGCTGGACTGAAGCGCTCAATGTGACCTACTTGTAGGATACACTGAGACTCAGCAGCGGCATTTACTAAGGATTCTGCCTCAGAAATGCTGGCTGCGATCGGCTTTTCCATCAAAACATGAATTCCTGCCAAAAGACAGTTGATGCCAACGGCATAATGAAGGCGGGTGGGAACTGCAACGCAAACTGCGTCCACATGGGGCAGTAAGTCACAGTAATCTTCAAAAAAACGTACCTTATATTTGCTGGCGGTTTCTAACCCTCGCTCAACATTAATATCTGCCACGCCGACCAGTTCAACATCTTTCATTGAACTGAGTACACGGGCGTGATGTTGTCCCATGTTACCCACCCCGACCACGCCTATGCGGATCGGTCTTAGCTGGTTTCGTTGTGTATATGGATTCGGTTCTGCCACTGACATGCTATTTTGCACTACTGTTTTCTCCTCAACCACCAAATTTAGAGACGCTACGGTCGTTGGCGTTTATAGTTAATTACCAGTCACGAGCCGTCTAAAACCATCCAGATGGTAACATAGCGGTTCTGTTTATGAAGAATTTCAAAGTTTGTTATGAGTTCCCGCAATCTGGGTCTGTTTTGTATATTTAGTTCTGATTGATTATTTTTTTTGCACTTTACAGAAAATATAATGTGTCTTTTTATTAACTTTAAAAACTAAGTAAGAGTTGAGGGTCACTTGGACGGTAGCAGTTAAGCAATTAATTACCTGGGTAAATATTAAATTGACACATTCTAAAATTAATAACTTTTATTGTCAGTAAAGTTACAAAAATCGGAAAATATACCACTTAGAGCCTTTTCTGAAGAAAGGTTTCTTTTGGAATTGCGATCGCCGATACACTTAAATTATTTTTACCTAATTATCTATAAAATCGGGCGTACTACCGTTTTTTGCTCATTTCTGATACAATTCAATTCCCCTGCCTCAGGAGCCTCAGGAGCCTCAAGAGCTTCAAGAGCTTGCCCATATATATCAACCTTAAATGTGAAATGGTATAAGTAGATCGGCATAAATAAACGCGGACTGAATGTAGTAAGCGGCTCTATCCCTTAAAACCAAAACGAAGAGCGGTAAACCGCTCACTACGAACGAGGACAGCATTTTACGTTTAATTTCCCCCACTTACTTAGACACAGAGGGGCTTGTCAAAGTGATAGTGCCGCCTGAGTCGGTGACACTGGTGTAGATCAGCAGCTTACTGCTTTCTTAGGCTGTCTGGAGCACGCCAGAAACCACCGCAATTAACAAGAACACCAAAGACACTCTCCAACCCCTGTTTGTGGCATCTTGTGAATTAAATCCAAAATTTGAAATTGAGATGAAAGCTGTAATTCTGTTGTCTGGAGGATTAGACTCTTCCACAATTCTGTACCAAGCGTCTGCTGATGGTTGTGAGTGTCATGCCATATCCTTTGATTACCAGCAGCGACATCGGCGAGAGGTACACTCAGCGCTCTTGGTCGCTGAAAAAGCTGGGGTGGTACAACATCAAGTGGTAAAATTTGACTTACGGCAATGGGGTGGTTCGGCACTTACAGACGACGCTATTGATTTACCCCAGGAACGATCCCTAGATCAAATGTCGCAAAATATTCCTGTCACCTATGTCCCTGCCCGCAATACCATATTTTTAAGCTTTGCCCTCGCCTACGCTGAAACCATCGCGGCAAAACGTGTTTACATCGGTGTCAACGCCTTAGATTACTCTGGATATCCTGATTGTCGCCCGGACTATATCCAAGCAATGCAGCAAGTCTTTCGTTTGGGAACAAAACAAGGGCGTGAAGGACAAGCAATTACTATTGAAGCGCCCTTAATTAACTTGAAAAAAACCGAAATTATCCAACTTGGCAACCAATTGGGAGTGCCTTGGGAGCTAACTTGGTCTTGCTATGCTGGTGATGATGTAGCTTGCGGTGTGTGTGATTCTTGCCGCTTGCGTCTGGCTGCTTTTGCTGAATTGGGAATCGTCGATCCAGTGCCGTATGCTGAGTAGGGGAAGTAG
>CAXTNZ010000250.1:0-10039 GCA_964245695.1 uncultured bacterium
CCCAATCATTTCCTGGGAACTTATTGTCACAATTGATCCATCCTTACGGCATCCGGAAAGCCCAGAAGCACCAACAAATCAACAGGCGATCGCATTTCGCCTAGGCAAGCCAAACAACCTCATTGGTCGCAATAGCCAAGCTAGGGCAATTGAACCAGAAATTGCTCTGGACTTTGACAATGCTGTTTCCCACCGTCACGCTTTGTTAAACCGTCAAGCGGACGGTACTTTCACTCTGCGGGATATTAACTCTTCTAACGGTACAAAGCTTAACGGGGTGGAATTGAAGCCAATGGTGGATGCACCTCTAGAAGATGGAGACGAATTTACTTTAGGACACTGGACTCGAATTGCTGTCAAAGCCGTCCGCCAATCCTTATAAGGATAAAAAATATGAGTAAGATAATCACAGCTTCAAATAAAGCAATTAAAAAACTAAATACTCCACAACTGCTTCAAAGTGGCTTGTACTTAACTTGGGCTACAAGTTTATTGGTATTAGTTTCTACCATTAGCGGCATCCAAGGACAGCGGCACGCTCTTAACACAATCGGTAAAAATGCAGCAAGTATCACTACTGCCCAGGCTCTCAAAGATAGAGCACCAAATATCATTACTGCCCAGATTCTCAAAGGTTCAGCAGCAGCTATGGATGCTTACGTTGCCAAAGAACTGCTATTACCATCTGGACAAAACCAAGATGTTGTTAAGGGTTACAATGAGCAATATGAGAAATTCACTCAAAGGCTGGTTGCTGCTGCTGAGAATATTACCTACGGGGATAAAGAGCGAAAACCTATTCAAACTTTGCAACTAGAATTAGGTAACTACATTGCCAAGATTCAGCAAGCGCGTGATTTTCACGAACGCGGTGATACTAATAATATGCTGGTTGCTTATCGAAGTGCTGCGGAAATTATGGATCAAAAGCTATTACCGGCAGCTGACGCACTGGATAAGGTAAATGTAAACGCTTTAAATGTTACATACAATCAGGAAAAATTTGACTCTGGCAAATCGCTATTTTTTCTAGTAATTTCTGGTGTGGCACTAATCAGCGTATTAGTAGGGTTACAAATATTTCTCAGTCAGCGGACTCGTCGCACCTTCAATCCTATGTTGTTGGCAGCGAGTGCGATCGCTATTGCTTTTTTAAATTACACAACAGGTGCGTTTCTTTCTGCGTCTCAAAATCTCAGAATTGCTACAGAAGATGCTTTCACTTCTATGCATACATTGCGGCAAGCCAGGGCTTTGGGCAACATGGCTAATGCCGCTCAAAGTCGTTATTTGTTAGATTCGGCTTTTGCTTTGAATCACGAACAGGCTTTTTTCGACAATATAGCCAAAATTGCCAAATTGCCTGATAGTGAGGCTTTTAAAACAGTCGCTGCTGCCGCATCAACACCAGGATACAAACCGAATTTTACAGGCTTATTAGCTGACCAACTAAAAAATATTACCTTTGCTGGTGAGCGAGAAGCGACAGTCAAAAACTTCACAACTTTAGGTACTTATGTTGCTATTGATAAACAGATTCGTCAACTCGAACGCAGTGGTAAACATGCTGAAGCGATCGCACTTTGTTTAGGTAATCAACCAGGTCAATCTAATTGGGCATTTAATGAATTTAGATTGGAAGCCAGTCAAAAAAGCTTTGATATTAACCAAAAAGCCTTCGACAACGCAATTAAGCAAGGCTTTAAAGAAGTGGACGGCTTTGAGTTTACCACCCCAGTAGCGCTGAGTGCGATCGCTATGCTGACTTTATTTGGATTGCGACCACGTCTCAAAGAGTACTCTGCTTAGTGGCAAATGTATATAGTTCATAGTTGTCCTGAGAATTGGTGTGAGTCTTGATTTGAGTCGATCATCCTCTCAGGTGATGTCGCTGAAAACTTCTGAACGATATCTTAAAAGTACCAGGAGTTGTTGAACTCTGGAGACTGCAACTATGAAAAAGATTATTTCGTTTAGTCTAGTAGCTTTGGCTGCTACTACTGGATTTCTACTCAACAATCAGCCAGTTCAAGCTCATCGGCGTTACAATTACCATCGGGGTCACTATTACCATCGCTATCCTTATCGTATAGAGCCACAAAGATACTGCTATCCTATAACTCAATGGCATGTTGACGAAGACCCTGCCTATCACCCTCAAGCCTACTCCGATGGCTACCGCCAAGGACGCAAGAGCGCTGAAAAAAGAGAGGCATACAAGCCGCGCACTGCTGGCGGCGAATTTGCACGGGGTTTTGATGACGGTTATTATGGCAGGGAATTTGCTGGTCAGAAAAACATTGTTCCCAACATCATTAAACCATACACAACATCAGATTGCGGTTGGTTTTGATTCTTTCTCAATAGATAACTTGAGAAATGCCTGTATATTGGTCATACCTAGTCCACGATTACAATCAATTTACTGGGCGATTAAATGACCTCTCCCCTAACCCTCTTTGAACTCGCAAAGAGGGCTACCTGTAACAGGGTTTCACCGTAATTATAGGTATTTTGCAGTACATTATCTTACTTAGTTGAATTGAAATATCTGGAGTTTTGTTAGCCTGTGCTTTCTTCTGTGTTACCGACTATTAATGCCCTAAAAAAACCCACCAGTTCTGATTGGGTGGAACAAGCGATCGCTAACTTAGATATCATTCTTCTCGACCACTCCCACTGTGAATGCAAAGCAGCGGGTGTGGCGTTGAACATGATGTTTCGCTACCCTTCCAATACCAAAATGGTACGAGAATTAACCGCGATCGCTCGTGAAGAATTAGAACACTTTGAGCTAGTCAATCAATGGTTAGAACGCCGGAATATCGCCCTTGCACCTTTGTCGCCGCCTCCCTATGGCGCGGGTTTAAAGGCTCAAGTTCGCCCCAAAGAACCTGATCGCTTTTTGGATTCTTTATTAGTTACTGGTTTAATTGAAGCCCGCAGTCACGAACGCTTGGGATTATTAGCCAATCATTGTCCTGAACCAGAACTAGCCAAATTTTATCGCGGTTTGATGGCATCCGAAGCGCGACATTTTGGCACTTACTGGGTTTTAGCTGATACTTACTTTGACCGGGAAATTGTCATGCAACGCCTAGATGAATTAGCAATTGTCGAAAGTGATTTATTATCAACTTTGCACCCAGAAGCGAGAATTCATAGTTAAGAGTAGAAGTGATATCAAATCCGTGGGAATTGCACATTGTATCTGTAGGGGCATAGCAATGCTATGCCCCTACTATTGTGTGTTGATTTAGGTGGATTTTATCTGATGGGACGATCAAGAATTCAACTTAGACAACATTAAAAATAATGAAAAATTACTACAGAGATTTTTTGATTCGTTCCTGGTCAGAAAGCGATGGCTTTGCCAACGCCAAGGGCGAACGCACCCCAGCCGCCGAAGTAATTCGGTCTGTATTATCAGAATACGGTTTGAGTTGGGAGCCAAATGGTGCAGATCGAGATGTCTTGCAAGTCGAAGAATGCTACTTAGCGACTGGTGGCGAATTTTGGGTAATTGAACAGCAAAATCAGATAGTAGGTACTGCCGCATACTACCCCATACATCGTGGTGAAAAAGCTGTAGAAATTAGGAAAATGTATCTTTTACCGATCGCCAGGGGTTTGGGATTAGGAAAATATTTGTTACAACAGCTAGAGATAGCGATCGCCTCGCGTGGTTTCCAGCAAATCTGGATTGAAACCGCCAGTGTTTTGGCAGAAGCAGTGAAGCTGTATGAAAGCAGTGGCTATCAACCAGCAACCGGTGTAGAAACAACCAGATGCGATAGAGTCTACGTCAAAGTTCTCCATTAAAAAAGCCTGGAAAACCAGGCTTTTCATCGATCAACACGATTCAAGATCAATCTAAGAGGTGGAATTCACCCCTGTCGTTTAGGAGGCTGCGAGGAAGTTCGGCAGAGAATTGCCACCGTTACGACCAACAGCGGGAATTTCCAACAGAGCATCCGTCGCTTGCGTGGTATCGTCTTCGGTTTGCACCTTGGGGTCGATGGTGACGGAGTTCTGGTTTCCTGGATGTCCGTTAGGAACGAACAGTTGCGGGTGGTCGAAGGGCGCTCTTTCATAGCGGACTCGCTCATCAGTCAGCCCTTTCAAAAAGGCAACCAGATTTTGTTTTTCCTGTGGTGACAGGTTCAACGAGCCGATACCGATACCTCCAAAGTCCCCGCCCCGATTGTAAAAATCAACCACTTGCTCCAGAGTCGCCTGACCACCATTGTGGAAGTAGGGAGCAGTGAGTTCGACATTGCGGAGTCCGGGTGTCTTGAAGGCTCCTTCTGCAATCACAGTATCATTAGCACTAACGGGTATGGGGTCTGCGCCGAGGAGATCCTTAAATTTCCCCTCCTGCGCCAGCCGTACCTCGGAGAGCGGATTGCCTAAAGCGTCATTACCACCCAGACCGGGGTCGTCCTCGGAGGGTCTAACACCGATGTTGAAGAAGCCAGTGTCTTGGACGCCAGAAGGTAAACGTCTGATTCGTCCATTTGCAGTTACGCTGCTAACTGACGCAGTGGTCAATTCCGATCCAGCGTGGCAGCGGATGCACTGTGCCCGGTTCTGGAAAAGGTCCCATCCGTTCTGTTGCTGTTGAGTCAAGGCGCTAGTCTTCCCGGCTAAGAACTGGTCAAATGGTGTATCACCCGACACTAATGTTGATTCGTATGCCTGAACTGCCAGCCCAAAGAACAACGAGAAGTTGTACTCCATCTGCGTGTATTCGATGGTACTCAAGTTGCCCTTTGCTTCCGGGAGGAAGGTTCGTTCGCCGGTTTCTGGATCAACTCGGATGACCATAGTTGATTGCCACCACTCCGGTTTAAAGGTGTCCCGGATCAACGCCTCGTAGGACTTTTTCAGACCTGGTTTGGGCGAATTGGCGGACGATTTGCTTAAAGAACCTAAAACGCTGTCATCATAAGCCACAATCTGCTTCGCAAGGGGCGACAGGGCAAGTAGCTTCTTACCGAGCTTCCTACCAAACCTTTTTAAAGGCGTGGGACTTGACTCCGAAGCTTGTTGGCTTGAGGAGTCAGCATTTGTTGATGGCTGCGAATCAGGGTTATTGTCAACTGTCTGACCTTGGGCGTTGGTCACGCTAACCGTATCGTTTGTTTGGGACGCCTCAACCCGAAACGGTGAGATGATAATGGTGTTTTCAGATGCCGTCTCGAAGGCGTTGAGCGGCGGTCCCACCGCTTGTGAAGCTAGAGAGGAATTATTCAGACTGACTGGCACATCTTCCAGCAGGTTCGGGCTGGTTGCTTTCAAAACAAAAGCAGTATTGTCTCTCAACCCCAAGGGATTCACTCCGTTGAAGGTGTTTTGAGCCAGTCCGTCCCAGAAGTTACGAAAGTTGAACACCGCGTTAATCACCGTGGGCGAATTGCGCGGTGTCACCTGACGTACGTTCGTGCCATTCACATTAAAGATGTCATCCTTCAAAGGCGTCACCTTGTCTTTGTCACTACCAGGATCAACGTCAACGAATTTTGACCTAAAGACCCCTTGAGAGCCAGTGACATCGTTACTGTCGGACACAACGGTCGATGATCTGTTATTCGGATCTGCCAGCTTATGGAATGGGTAATCTGCTGCCGTCAGTTGGTAGTTTGGATGACCTCCGGTCTCGAAGGTCGTATTTTGCTCAGTTGAGCTGAACTGACCTGGGTTGATCTGGTTCTTGGATCTGTTGTCTGCTCCGGCATGAAAGTGACAACTAGCACAGGATTGAACACCATCGCTGCCAAGCTGCATATCCCAAAAAAGAGATTTTCCTAGGGCGATCGCGCTTACCTTGTCCTTGATGAACTCCCCAATATTATCTGGTTCCGGAACTTTTACCTGACTTAGCGGAGGCAGCGCATTTACCTGCGCGGATACAGTATGTCCGGCTAGGACGGCAGCCATCACCAACGCGGCGATCATCGTGCCTCTTTTCATGCTCATAGACAATTTGGATACTAAGTGGGTCAGTTTACTTAGTATCCCCGCTGCCCAAACGGCAATAATTTGTCTTACTTCTAAAAGCCTTGATAGCAGATGGATAAACGGGAAAGCAGAACGTTCCCTTCTCCTACTTGCCTTTCGGGTGTCTTTCGACTCCTCTAACTCAGGCAAGCCGCTATGGCTAGTTTTTCTAGCATTGCTCATTGTTTTTCGGTTTTTCTGGTTTTTTGCCAAGATTTGAGTCAATTTATGCTAGATAGGACTTACGCATTGACAAAAATCTAATTATGCATTATGTAAGTCATACATGTTTACCTAACGGAAGTTAAGCTGGGAGAGCTTTCCTTCTGAATTCTTATATAAGTGTTAGCACTCATCAACTTATGCACTTTTGGGAGAGAAACTTTATTCTTATATAAGTGTTACCACTCATCAACTTATGCACTTCTGGGAGAGAAACTGATTCTGACTAGTATGCAACAGCGCTGCTTGGTGCAGTATCGTTGACTCACACAATGACGTATTTGTAAAGTGCGTAAGTCCTACTAGATTCTGTTGCCACAATATGTGCTGCTAGAAACAGGGTTTCTGGAATTTAATTCAAGCCATATGAAACAAAATATGGCTCTAATTATCTTTCAGGTTCACTCAGCGATTTTACGGAAAATCTAATTTTTTTTGTAAGATTTTTTATATTTATGCATTTTGCTCCACAATATCAGTCAGAGTAGAAGGTAGTCATTGACCCTAAATGAAAAGCTGGACTCGAAATCTTAAAGGTTTATTCAACCTTTTTCTCCAATCCAATTGCCCCCTGTGTCAACGCCAGACTGGGCAAGAATTTTGTCAATACTGCGTAAGACAGTTGGATAGCTGTCACATACCTAACCCAAATCTTGTTTGGAATTCAATACCAGTGTTTGCTTGGGGGGCGTATGGCGGTATTCTCAAACGAGCGATCGCCGCAATGAAATACGAAAATCAGCCCCAAATTGCTCGCCCTTTGGGTCAATGGTTAGGAGAAGCATGGTTAAATTCACCCAAGAGCGATCGGCAGCTTGTAGTCGTTCCTATTCCACTCCACCTCAGCAAGCAAAAACAACGCGGTTACAACCAAGCTGCACTCATAGCAGAAAGCTTCTGCCAAACCACGGGGTTAAAATTGAAACCAAATGGTTTGGCAAGAGTGCGAGCTACTGAGGCACAATTTGGTTTAAGTGCATCTGAGCGAGAAAAAAACTTAACAGAAGCTTTTGCCTTAGGGAAAGAATTTCGTCAGTGTCGCCCAGATGTACCAGTGTTGTTAATAGACGATATTTACACTACTGGTGCTACTGCTAAATCTGCGGTGGAAGCACTTCGTAAGTGTGGAATTACTGTATATGGATTAGCGGCGGTTGCTACTGCGGTAAAAGATAGATAAACCAAGAATATGTGGGCAAGCTGCGCTTAGGAAATCTATAATTGACCAGATTATACTGTTTTTGTGGGAACACTGCTTGGAATGATAAGTAAAGCTTTTGCGGTGGGTTTGAGGCAAGTAATCATTGTTCCTGCTACGTTGCTGGCAATTGGCATAAGTACAACAGCAGCTTTTGCTCAAAGCAAGTTGTATACTCCAATTCCTTTACCTAATGCTACGGAAATTTCTGATACGCTCTCAGACAAAGACATTCCCACTGGTCAGGGTGGATTCGCCCGTGATTACCTTGTAAGGTTGACTAAGGGCGATAATCTAGCAATTGATCTGTCCTCTGACAGCTTTGACAGCATTATCACGCTCCTAGGACCTGATGGAGCGACAGTAGCAGAAAATGATGACGGTCCTGATGGCAGCAGCAATTCCCTACTATTTACCCGTATTACAGAAACAGGAAATTACATCATTCGCGTCCGGTCTTTTGGGGAAACTGGGGTAGGAAAATATAAACTCAAAGTGACAAAGCTGCAAGCAGTTAAATAATTTTAGATTTTATATGATAACTTAGGCAAAAAAATCGGTTTCTCGGAAAATACGCTGGCGATCGCAACCAAATACCCATGAATAAACCGGTTTTCTGGCATTGCGCGTGGGTAAGTCCTGTAGATGAGAAAAAAATTCAAAATCTCCGAATTTCTGATCGACCCAAGCCAGCGCGAGACACTTCTGTGAAAATCCAACTGGAGTTTAGAGTGCAGTCAGCACACATAGAAATAAGGCTTCAGTCCACTCAACGACTGCGCCGTAAGTATCTCCTGTATGTCCGCCTAATTTGTGATTGAACCAAGCACCAGTCACAATGGCGATCGCACTTCCAGCAAGTGTCATCCCCAAAGCGAAAAATAAGCGTTTGTCTAGCAATATTTCTAAACCACTTAAACTCATTACTAACAATAGCCCCGGTAAGTAATCCTTGTAAGAACGAATCGCTTGTTTGTGAAACGCGCCTTTGCCAGTTAATTTTAAATAAGGATATCGGGCGATCGCTAATACTTGTCCCCAGCGTCCCCACCCACAAGCAGCCATCAACACAAGCGTTCGGTTTTCCTCTATATCCGTTAACGCTGTTGTTTTCAATAGCACTAAGGCGATCGCTGCCATTGCCCCAAATGCACCTGTGGCGCTATCTGCCATCACTGCCAATCGCCGTTCTTTGTCGCCTACCGCTAACCCATCGGCAGTATCCATTGCCCCATCTAAATGCAGTCCTCCAGTAATGGCAATCCATAGAACTACCACCAAGGCACTACGAGTTAGCACTGCGATCCCCAGATAATTCATACCCCTGTCAAATAGCCCCAAAATTCCCCCAATTATCAACCCTATCAACGGAGCAAAACGTGCCACTCCCGAAAAATCTAACTTCTCTAAATATGGCAGGGGAATAATCGTATAAAATATAACTGAAGCTGCTATTTTTAAGATAATTTTTTTCCACCACTGATGATTATTTGTCATATTTCTTACGGTGTGTAATAGTTACTAGTAAGTGGTTAATGGTTAGTAGAACAATCAATAATGCACAATTTACAAAAGACAATGAAGCTGACAATTCCGCAACAGTCAGCAGCAGCAATAAATTTTAAAGCTTTAAATAAGATTTACTAGTATTAGAAATACATCAGAAAAATTTTGTTATGCTTATTTCAGTGATTTAAAATGTATTAATTGTATAAACAAGCACTTTTCATATTTAAAGAAGTAGCAATGTAATCAGTGACAGCGCTGCCGTGCCGATCTCAAACTAATAACTTATCTCAAATAATTAGTTGCTCGCCCGACAAAATTGATATTTATTTAAATGTAGGGTTAAACAAAGCTGTTCAATTGACTGTTTAGCTACGTTATACTTCACCTTCGCTCTTAAAGCTATTAAATTATGAGCCACCATCTACCCGACACCAAGATACCAGCTGCTTGCATCATTAACACGGGTGTAATTGTCAATAAGCTTGATATACGACGATTGCTGGCGGATTTAGGTCGTGTCCACTACATCTACACCCAAGATGGCAAGTTGCAGAGCGAGGGTGACGGGGATGTGATGGAAGTCTTTGCCAATCCCCAAAGGTCTACCTTAGTCGCCAATCATGCCCTTTATCTGAACGTTTATAGCTTTGATTGTCTGGAACTGAAACAATCTCCTGAGCAACAAACCTTCTTTGATTTGGTGCAAGAAGGAGCCTGTTTACGACTTATTCCTTTATCCACTCCCTTACAAGAGCGCCGAGAGCGCAACTTGAATGTTACCACCATTGAAGCAATGATGGAGCAAGTGCTATCAGCCAGGTGGGATGCGGAAATAGACGATGACACTTCTGATTCGTTTTAATCACCGTTTTAATATAGCCATCAGCTATCAGCATGAAATGTAAAATAAAAATAAAATTTATTTTTACATTTTAAATTGTACATTTTTAATTATTCGTTAGTTGACGCATTTGGCGATAGAAATGCTTTCTTCAGGCTTTGAACCCGCGCCCTCTCAATTATGGAGACGCTGCGCGAATGACTTCAGTCGTAGGGACTCGTCCGTTTTGGGACGGTAGTCCCAAAACGGAAAGCCTGCCCATTTTTTCA
>CAXTNZ010000251.1:0-10024 GCA_964245695.1 uncultured bacterium
CCCCTCACCAACGAGGACATAAGGCGCGATCGCTCGGTGTCACATTCGGGTTAGTATTGAGATAATCATGTAGCAAATCGCAACTTTTTTTCAGTAATTTCTCTAGTCGGATATCTGCCAAATTCTGGAGAATCACTTTACCTTTATTGCTGCCACTAGCTAGCAGCCGTCCGTCAGGGCTAAAAACGACGCTGGTAAACTCATCTGTTTGAGTCTTCAAAGCAATCAGCAAAGTGCCGTCTCGATTCCAAAGCTTGATATTGTCATCGGTAGCTCCTGCCAAGGTATTACCGTCGCGGTTAAAACTAACACTTCTAAAGGAGTTGCCAAAGCTCTTCAGAGCTTTGACGAATGTACCATCTTGCCGCCACAGCCTCACCGTGTTGTCATCAGAAGCTGATGCTAGCAATTGACCATCGGGGGTGAAAGTCACCCAATTGACGACATTTTGATGTCCCTCCAAGGTCTTGAGCAAGACACCATCTCGGCTCCAGAGTTTCACCGTTTTGTCATCAGAAGCTGACGCTAGCGATTGACCATCAGGGCTAAAAGTCACCCAATTTACGGCACCTTCATGCTTGGCTAAGGTTCTGAGCAGTTTCCCGTCGCGACTCCACAACTTTACTGTTTTATCTTTACTAGCTGAAGCGATGATTTTACCGTCACCAGACCAAGCTACACCCAAGACCGCATCACTATGTCCAGTAAGGGTTTCGAGTACTTTACCATCTAGACTCCAGAGCATTACTGTTTTATCCTTGCTAGCGGAGGCGATCGCTCTCCCACCAGGACTAAAACTAACGCCCCAAACTTGGTCTTTATGCCCTTTGAAGGTGCGAATCAGAGTACCGTCCCGACGCCAGAGTTTGACGCTGTTTTTCTCACTCGCTCCAGCGATCATCTTACCGTCAGGGCTGAAACTAATGCTATTAATCCAATCATTATCAGCGCTGAGATTTCTTTGCCGCAAATCAGACCAACGCCAAAGTTTAATAGTTTTGTCTCGACTAGCAGAAGCGATAGTGCGATCGTCAGGGCTGAAGCTAACGCTATTGACTCTACTGTTATGTCCCCTCAAAGTTCCCAATGACATACCTTGAGAACTCCAAAGTTTCACCGTTTCGTCGCTACTAGCTGAGGCAATAATTTTACCATCATGGCTAAATGCAACGCTAATCACTCCTGCACTATGTCCCGACAAAGTTTTTAAGAGCTTTCCTTCTCGACTCCAGAGTTTGATGGTTCTGTCTTTGTCTAAACTACCAGAGGCAATAATTTTACCATCAGGCGACCAAGCTATAATTTTAACTGCATCGTTATGTCCGGACAAAGTTTTTAGTAGCTTACCGTCCCGACTCCAAAGTTTGATAGTTTGGTCAGCACTTGCGGAAGCAATTGTTTGACCATCAGGTGACCAAGCTACATCTAAGACATAATCTTTATGCCCTAGCAAGGTTTTGAGTAGCTTACCGTTTCGATTCCACAACTTCACCGTCTTGTCGCTACTTGCAGAAGCAATTGTCTGACCATCGGGGCTGAATGTAGCATTATTTACCACACCTTGATGTCCCGATAAAGTAACTAGCTGTTTACCGTCTAAATTCCACAGTTTCACTGTTTTATCTTGACTAGCAGAAGCAATTATCTGACCATCAGGACTAAAACTGACACTATTAACTACATTCTCATGCCCCAATAAGGGAGGTTTGAGGATGCTGCCATCTGGACGCCAAAGAATAATACTATTATCGGCGCTTCCCGAAGCAATTATCTGACCATCACGGCTAAATGTAACGCTATTTACCCCAGATCGATGTCCTTCCAAGCGGTTGCGCTCTTCCACCTGAGAAACTGCTTGATAAAGTGCCGTTTTTACCTGTCGTCTTGTGTCGGAATCGACCCAAATTGCCTTTTGCAGTTTTCTCCCTGCTTCTAAACCTTCTTTTAATGCATCGATACCTTTTTCTGAGGCAAAAAGCGCTTCACTCGATGCACTGATGGTTTTAATCTCGCTATTTAATGTTGTAAATAAAGAGCCGATTAAACCCAACGTCGCTATGAATAAAGCCGCGAGTCCAAATTTTAAATAAAAATTGACTCGTACTTCACTCCGCTTTTGTTTTTCTTTACTTTCTGCTAGTTGAGTTGTTAATTCCTTTTCCTTCAGTTCGGCTTGCAGTTGCTCAATTTCCACGCGACTCATTTCTTCGCGCTTGCGTAATTCTTTTAATTCGGTTAATAAATCTAATCCCTGCTGCAAGTGGCTACCCACTAATTTTGCTTGCTGCTTTTTTTGCCTAAGTTCGCTATTAAGGCGCTCAATCTCAGCTTGACTTTGTTCTACTTTGTTTCGTAATTGGTTCAGTTGCATCTGCAACCCTGATTCTTGTTCTTGTAAATAGCGAATCAAGTCTACTAAATAATCATGAATCAGTTGATAGCGTTCGGGAACATCAGGAAATAGAATTACCAACCCGGAACGCACTAAAATTTCTAATACTAATTCTAATTTTTCTGCATCTTCTAAATCTTCAATTTCTACTGCTAATTGAGCGCGACTTTTAAAAGGTCTTTGATTATTTTCATCTGTTAACAGATATAAAACAAGTAACGCCGCTCTTTCATTTTCGATACCGCAATCTTGGATGAGTTCCTTGATATATCGCTCAATTAATTTATTCGGTCTATATGGCTGATATGTGGCTAAACTGGTAATTCTCTCATCTTGAAGTTGCGCTCCGGCTACCTGTAATTCAATCGGGCGTACTTCTCCTAATTCTGCCGATAAATCCTCTACGAAGGCATCAATTAAAGCTGGTTCTAAATAAATTTGCGAACGCTCTGTTAAGCGTAGCATCACGGTTTTAGCATCTTCAGGAGAAAAATTATTTAACTGGTAGCGAATATTTTTATCGAGAATATTCTTGCTAATCGCTTCTACTTCAGATAGATGTTTAAATTCTAATAAACGATGCAAATAATCTTCTCTCAAAGAAAGGATGACTTTAACAAAAGGTATATTTAAACATTTGCTAATAAATATATCAAATTCTTGCTTTTTATTTCTGTCTGTATAACCAAAGAAAAATTCTTCAAATTGGTCAAAAATTAAAACGGTGATCAAATGATTGTTAGCATTTTCTTGTAATTGTTGCTGAATTTCGGCAATTGTAATCGGTGTCGCCAGAAAAGGCAAAACTTCCGGTTCGATGGCGGCTTCTCCTTTAATGTGAGCGATCGCCATTCCTAAAGATTTTCCTAATTCTCGCACCCAATCGTCATAAAGTTGTAATACCACAGGCACAGCAATTTGATCGCCGATCGCTCGATTTTGCAATGCAGGTACTAAACCGGCAGTAACGGTAGAACTCTTACCCACGCCAGAAGGACCATGAATCACCGTCAGCTTTTGGTCAGCGCGGCTAATTCTGCCAATCAAGTTATTAATATCACCTTCCCGACCAGAGGCGGCAATTTCTAACGCCACACTACTACCCCCAGTAGGTGACAGCAATGCTGGGTTTGTCGCTTGTCTTTGCGGTTGCAAACGACCTGCACCGATAAAGGCACGGAAACCATATTGCTGTTCCACAGAACGGCGTTTCTGCCTAATGGAAAAAGCTTCTAGATAGCGACCTTCTTCAAAGTAAAGCGATCGCAAAGACCGCAACAGGCGAATATAACGATGAGCATCATAACGATGGTCGCTAGTTTCTAACGCTTCGTCAAGATTCTCACTCGCCATTTTTAACTGTTCCACAGCGATTTTTTCTTCACCCAAATTTCGCTGTGCTTTCGCTAAAAGCAAGCGATACATTTGGGCTAACAGCAATGGAAATATGCCTTGATAAGAGTCGCTATTATCTTTAGCTTCATATAATTTCCACAAACTAACTCTGGCAAATTGACTCGCCTGCGCCCACTGCGACTCTTGCACAGCCACTTGCGCTAAAAAACCGTAGTCACAAGCTAGTTGTATTTGCGTGCCATAAGTTTGATGCAACTCTAAAGACTTTTGGGCAATCATCTGTAATTCTTGCCACTCTTGCAGATGTTGCAAAACTTCCGCCAGTTCACCAATAAATTGAGCAGCTACGTCTGGGCGTTCAGTGACCTGCAAAACATTCAAGCATTCTTGAAAATAAGATTTAGCTGAGTGCCAATAGCGGCGGTTTTCTGAATAATTTCGCTCAGCTAAACGACAATAACACAGCCCAATATAAAACAATAACACCCCTTGGCGCAGTAGGGGTGAAGCATAACTGTTGACAATTTCTAACTGTGAGCCAAATGAATCGGGAATTCTAAATTTATTGCTTTTTTCTTTCTGTACCGATAAACCCCGCCAACACCTTAAGCTTTCCTGAAAATGAGTTAAAGCTGATTTTATGCGATCGCTTACATAATCATCTAGACCAAAAACAAATTCCAAACTAGCATTCAATTGAGGATCTAAAGAAATGCCACGATTTTGTAACTCTCCAATAGCATACTGAAGTTCATAGCTATGCTCCCAAACTTCCTCTAGGGTACAATGCTGATCTATAAGTTCACGTCCTTGGCGTTGTGCAGCACGAGCATTTAAAACTGTAGCGAACAGAGAATCAGTTTCCTCTTGCAAGAATTGCAGCAACTCCACAGACATCATTTCAAATCTAATTGGTGTAGCCGCCCAACTAGCGAAATCTGGTGCTAAGCGCACTAGCTTTTGCAGCACCTCATCATTCACCCAAACAACCATTGGGAATGAGTGTCGTTTGCGAAACTCATCGCGGATATGATTGATACCACGCAGCAGGTCATCGAGTCCATCCACTGACTCTAAACCCAAAATTATCAATGCCGATGGCTGTTTTGTTGTAAGCTGTGAATGAATAGTTGTGTAAAGACTTCTGGCATTGTGCGGCAAAACTACCTTTTGAATTTGGTATACTCCCGCAGACTGTTGTTCAAGTTGTTGCAAAATTCGCTGTTGCAAGGCTTTATAGTTGCAGCACACCACAACCAGCGAGAATTGACCGTTAGAGAGGGCGATCGCCCTCCCCAAACTTCTTAAAGAACGCTCGTTGGCTGCTATGATACTTGTCTGCGGGTTTCGTTCAACCATGATTTAAATTTTTGCGTTTCTGCTAAAACTGGGTTGACAGCAAACCAAACTCCCTGATGATCGCGATATTCAAATACAAACAAACTTCGTAACAAAGTGTGGTATTCGATATCACCTCTAACTCTTTGCTGTTGCACCACTTGAAATATTAAGTCCCACTCGTGCGGCTCGATAGCGTTAGCACGGTAATCACGCTGTCTTTGAATCACAAGTTCCATACACTCACGATCAAAAGGTGGATCTTGTTCCCGCAGACAGTCATACAGCAGTCCTAGCAAGTCGCGCACATGACCACCACTGATCAAACACAACCGATCTAAAGTTTCTGGACTATCAAACACCTCTGTGATTAAGTCTAACCGCTGTTGTGCATGAATGTCTGGAAAGGCTCTAGCTAACACCATTTGTCGCATCAAAGCCAGTCCGGGAGTGTAAATTTCCCCACTTCGCGAACGCACGGGTATCATCGGCAACACTTTTGGAGCCACACCACCGCCTAAGCGATGCTGTAGTTCAGCGCTATCGTTAGAGAAAGTTAAAGCTAAAGGAATAGTGTAAACTACATGGCAATTGAGTTTACGTAACTGTTCACCGCGTTGGATAAATAAATATTCTGGCAGCGATCGCCCAGATGGTAAAGGTCTAATCGCCACCCGATCCAAGTTATCAACAATGACGACCAGTCCTTTTTTACCTCTGGCTTTTAATTCTGTGTTCGCACGGTCTAGCAGTTCTTTATTAATTGACTGCAAAATATTTCCTGTGCGCGGTTCGAGATAGTCTCGTAATCGGCGCCGCATCTGCGGACTTTCTTTGGTTTTAGCTGTAATTTTCGCAATACCAACAGACAATTCGCCTTCTAACTCTATGTCAATTGGCGTTTGCATGAAATCTATAACTTCCGTAAACAATTTAGCAAAATATCTAGGCTTGATACGGATTTTTAGCGCTTCCAGGCTTTCACTCACCTGACCTGCGATCGCCAGTAAAATATCAGTTACATCTACATCCGCCATTTCTAGGACATGAGTAGACTCAAAATAAACCACATGGAATTTTTGCTCCTCTAACTCAGCTTGGAGTCGCAACAACTCGGTTGACTTTCCACAGCCGAGATGACCTGTAAATAGCTGACAGGTTGGTACATCCGGCGATATCCGTGTGATGGTGCGCTGCAACGCTTCAATGATTTTGCCACCCCGCACTGAGGCAAAATCAATATAATATCGGCGATCGACAGCATTTCCCATCATTAGAGGTCTGCTCGGATTGCACGCTTGATAAAATCTTTCTAAATCTAGGAGCATAACTAATCCAATTCACTTAGGGAAGGACGGGGCAGGGCGAAAAGTGCTGGTAACTATATTTACATTTGTTTGGTGGAAATTCGCGCTTTGGCTACGGAAATCTCAATCAAAATACAAATTCCATTAGCAGCATTCCGGATTTTTGCTGAGATAAATTTGCCAAACTGCAATGCTTTTATTTATTAGTTATTAAGCAGAAATACCGCTATAAGTACAAACTGCAAAAATTTCTCTCAGAGAAAAAGCTTCTGCTAAAAATTGTAAAAATATCCAGCCAATAAAAAGGTTGTGCTGATTACAATTGTGTGGTAATCATGCCAATTATTTTTTTTCATTACCCATAATAAAAACTTCACCTGCTCGTCAGTCTCCGTCTTAATTATGGGTATTTAACCCAAGGTGATTTGAACTGCTTACACCGTCATAAAACGAATATTTGCAGCTTGTTGCTAGCCAGGGGTAAATTTAAACATTAGTTAAAAAACTAATGTTTCTTTGACAGCAATTGTCCACGTGCATGAGTGAATTGCCGTTATATTGTCTTAGGAGGACAGCCATCCTGTTAAAGATGTTTTTTCAGAGAAAACAAGGCTTTTTCACCGAGAGCCTCCTTTGCTAAATGATTTTAATTTTTCTCGGACAGTGCAGTAACTTTATTTAGTCAAAATTACTAATTAAAATAGCACTTACGCATTATCTACGACTCGACGGTTAAATAAACTAAGCTATGAAAGCAATTTTTACGTAAGTCTTGTTAAAAATAAAAAGATACAATAAAATGCTAAGAATACACTTAACCTAAAATAAACCCAAATAAGCGCTATTAAATTATTAGTAAAAATATTATAAGTAAAAATAAGTCAGCATCAATCCTTACAGTTTCCTGCACGAAGGCAATCTTCTGTTTGGTCATCTCTAGCCGATAGCTGAAACGGCATTATATGTTGTATTATCTGAACTTTTCTACTGCTAGCAATTAAAGCAGTTTTTGGAAGAAAGTTATTACCGAATATTGGTACACTACTATTACTAGCTTCGCTAGAAGCTGCATTACATAAAAACACAGGTAATGCAACCAAACCAATCAAAATTGTCCGACTCATACAAAACCTCAGTTAAGAATTTCCGATTGCGTAATGGTAGATGCCACCGTGATGAACCGGAGTTTAAAAACTGAGCATTATATGTTTATTTTAAGTTAATTTAAACTGAATGCTTCTTGTTTAGAGACGTAATGTATAAATTGTCGGTTCCACCCTTTTTTAGGGTAAGCATTGCCTACAACATGGCTTCCAACTTACATATTCATCTTAAACCACAACCCACCCGGACAAAAATCGCGAATCGCCGCAAAAAAAAATATCTCAGTACGCTGGGTGCGGAAATAAGCATCCCATTCATGCACAGTTAGAAAGCCTAAATAAAGGCTTTTTTAATTTTTAATTTTGCGTACTGCTTTGCAGAACTCGTTCTGTTAGGTCAAAAAAGAGAAGGGTAACGGTACTAACTGTGAACTGCAAGGAATCTGAAAGCTTGAAACGGGTACTGCATTGCTTGAACAAAAGCTTCATAGGAAAGCGGATCTCTATTCTCGAACCAGTCTTTGAGCAAAAATACTGAGTAATTATGCTGTTGTACCAAAAAATCATAGACATCTTTGGGGTCAATGCCAAACGTATCTATTTCACCCCGGATACACTCAAATAGTACGATAGGATGAGAACGCTGCAAGATTTGCTCGCTACCGCGAAGTATGGGTAGTTCTGCTCCCTCAGCAATAATTTTCATAAAGCCAATTGGGCGATCGCTAGGCACAACGTCATCAAGTCGCATACACTTGACACGAATAAGCTCAACTTTTTCTTCACCGCTACCATTTAAACGAAGTCCACTATAGGCAGAACGCGAAGGCTGAAAAAAGAACTCTTCTTCGCCTGTTTTGTCGCTCAATGCAATTTGCAGAACTTCTACGTCTGGATATTTTTTTTTCAACCACTGAGCTTTATACGGAATTGGCTCTACGGCGATATGCTGACCTTTTGGCGACAGTCTTTTCATTCTATCTATCATAGAGCCAAGGTGAGAGCCGACATCGACACAATTCATTGAATCGTGTATGACTCGCTTCATGAGCTGTTCAACTCGCGATGACTCTACATAAATCTCCTTCAAATCAGGATTTTTCCATCGCTGCCCTGATTGAATCACATCCCGTATTATACGAATAGGAGTCTCAAGTGGTGTTCCAATTAAGACGTGACCTACATAGTCTTTAAGTGTAAACATACTCACCTGCTTTAGTAGACGTTGGTTCAATTTTGAAATCTGTCTTTATTTATATTGTTGCAGATTTCTGGTGCTGACTTACGTATAAGTAGGTGGGCAGAATTAAATCTAACTAGATTGACCGTCATTCGTGATGTGTCCTCTCTCTTGAAAAGGTCTGAGCGCTCGTAACCTCCGCTCAGACTTTTCGCGGCTTCCTCTGCGGTAGCAAAAGTGCACTTCGGAGGAAGCGCGTCTACGTTTTTTGCTCCTAAATGCCTAAGTCCTATAATGATCGGTTTATTTCCGCCAACCTGTACTAGCAGCTGCTGCCCCAGATAAAATAGTTAACAAACGATGCTCACGCTTGTAACTCATGACTCCTTCACAAGACGTAAACACCTCTACTGACCCAGGTATCGACCTCGAAGGATACGGCAACCCAGAATTAGATTCTCTCGATGAGTTGCCTGGTGAAGTCGAAATGTCCTTTTTCGACCACTTAGAAGAGTTGCGACAGCGGATTTTTTATGCATTGATTGCCGTAGTGGTGGGTGTTATCGGCTGCTTTCTTGCTGTCAAGCCGATTGTCCAGCTATTGGAAGTACCAGCGAAAGGAGTCAAATTTCTCCAACTTGCTCCCGGAGAATATTTCTTTGTCTCCCTCAAAGTTGCCGGCTACAGTGGCTTGGTGCTTGCTAGTCCTTTTGTACTTTACCAAATTATCCAGTTCGTACTTCCAGGACTGACGAGGCGCGAACGCCGCTTGCTTGCACCTGTGATGTTGGGGTCGAGTGTGCTGTTTGTCGGGGGGTTAGTATTTGCTTATATACTGCTAATTCCAGCTGCTTTGAACTTCTTCATCAGCTACGGTGCAGATGTAGTCGAGCAATTATGGTCGATTGACAAATATTTTGAATTTGTGCTGTTGTTGTTATTTAGCACTGGCTTAGCATTTCAAATTCCCATCATTCAACTGTTGCTCGGTGCTTTGGGAATTGTCTCTTCTGAAAACATGGTTTCTGGTTGGCGTTACGTGATTATAGGCTCGGTGGTTTTGGGAGCTATTCTCACGCCTTCTACAGATCCCTTTACTCAAAGTCTCTTAGCAGGAGCAGTCTTGGGACTTTATTTCGGTGGTATTGGTTTAGTTAAACTTGTAGGCAAATGACCGGACTGGGGACTAGTACCGCAAGGCGGAAGTCAAAAGTCAAAAGTCACTCATTCAAAAGTATTATGCAATGGGCTTTTTAGGGATTTTAAATGGTTGCTCTATTTACGCCGTGACGTACTAGTACCGCTTCTCCTATCGGAGACGCTACGCGAACGCGGAATTCGCTCATTC
>CAXTNZ010000252.1:0-10016 GCA_964245695.1 uncultured bacterium
GCCCAACCCACAGCCACAGCCACAGGACAACCCACAGCCACAGCCCCAGTTATAATCCAAACTATGTACGAAGCGTTAGACGCGGCTAACAAGTAGCCTATCAATAGGTAACTTAATAATACACCAACCAACCAGTCCCAGGGAATAATTCGTGGAGGCGTTGCTTTTGGGGCTTCTAACATTTTTAGCCATGCTCGCATTGACTGAGGGCGGTCTTTTGCCTCCAGAGCCATTCCCTTGAGAATTGCCTTATTTAATCGGTCACTGATGCCTGTAGTAATTGATTTGGGTTGACTCAGAGGAGCATTATCGAGTTTGCGAGCAAGAGAGGTTGTGGGATTTTGACCTGTCACCGCATAATAAAGTGTGGCAGCCAGACAGTAAACATCAACCGTTGGCTCGCGACTGCCCCTAGTTATCTGCTCAT
Source organism: uncultured bacterium (assembly GCA_964245695.1). Classification (GTDB taxonomy): domain Bacteria; phylum Cyanobacteriota; class Cyanobacteriia; order Cyanobacteriales; family Nostocaceae; genus Hassallia. Next base: position 428 of record CAXTNZ010000252.1, read on the forward strand.
AAGGCGCAAACCCATGATTACCCGCATTACCTGTTGAACTCAAAGTTTTAGGTAAAAGTTCTTTAGCAATGCCAAAGTCAATTAAAACCGCTTTGCCATTGCTCCGCAGCATGATGTTTCCGGGGTGAGCATCTCGGTGTACTAGTCCTTCTTGATGCACTACCATCAAAGCTTCCCCAATCTGGCGAATGCAATGCACAATCTCTGTTTCTGGTAAAGCCCCCCTACGTCTCACTGCATCAAACAAATTTTCTCCCTCAACAAAGTCCATCACTAAACAGTGGGTAGCACCTTCCCGAAACAAGTCAATCACTCCCACAATGTGAGGATGAGGGTCTTGAGATAGGCGTGCTAATGTCTGCCCTTCTTTGATAAATCGATCTATATACTTGTCATAATCAGGATCATAGCTAAGATATTCATTGGGTGTCTTGATGACAACTAGCCGAAATAGACTTGGCTTAACATGCCATGCTTTGTAAGTAATCCCGAATCCCCCCTGTCCCAGGACTTCCTTAATTACATATTTGCCACCTTGCAATTCTTGTCCTGCTGTCCAAGGCATGAATACCTCTAAATCAAAGAAAATACTTAAAAAATTACTTTAATGCCAGCATCCTCATGAAAGTTTAGCTAATTCTACGGAGTTTTGGTAGATGACGGACTGGGAGACAGTGACGGTGGGCTTGTAGGCGGAGATGGTTTCAAAATAGGAATCAAAGCAGCAATGCCTGAGAGTAAGGCTCCAATAGCTGCGATCGCTGCTATAACATGTGTCCAATTGATTTTTTTCTCTTGATTTAAGTTGGTGTTAGGAACTACAGTAGATTGAGGCTGGGGAGTTGCTCCAGTTAATCCCAGAGAATCGAGCCATTCCCGCATCGATTGCGATCGCTCCTTCGGATTTAGCTTCATCCCCGTTAAAATTGCGCGGTTTGTGCGATCGCTAATCTGAGAATTGAATTCTTTTGGAGACACTAAATGCTCACCATCCACTTTGCGCTTTAGCGCATTGACAGGTGTTCTCCCCGTTAGAAGTTTATAGAGAGTAGCTGCCAGTGAATAAATATCGCTATACGCATGAGTTATAGTATTTTTAACGTAAAGCTCAGGGGGTGTAAATCCATCAGACACTTCCTTGGTTCGGCTTGTGGTTAAGATATGGTCAAAATCTAAAGCTAGACCAAAATCGATTAACACGGCTTCTGACTGCCCTTCTCGGTTCCGCAACAAGATATTTCCCGGATGCACATCCCGATGAATCAGTCCATTATGATGTACAACTATCAGCGCTTCCCCAATTTGCTGAATGTAACGTAGTGCGTCTGCTTCCGAAAGTATTGCTGGACGGAGGTCAGCCAAACTCTCCCCCTCCACATACTCCATTACCAGACACAAACGATCCGCTTCCTCAAAGGAGTCTGTAACCTCCACAATATACTTATGCTTACACTTTTGAAGTTTTAACGCCTCCCGTAAAAACATCGTCTTTAGCCGTCCGCGTTCAGATGGGCTAAGGGATCTGAGCAGGTCATCATTTAAGGTTTTAACGACTAAGCGATCGCCATTCTTATTTCTTACCAAATAAGTGATGCCAAAGCGTCCCCGTCCCAACTCTTTTTCAATGGTGTATTTTCCACCTTGTAAGCGATCGCCAGCTACCCAAGCCACATTTGCAACTCCCAAAATATCTGCATAAATTATCACATAAGAAAGTTTTGGCAGCTTGAGCAAGCGAGTGCAGAAATATTGCGATCGCTTTTCAGCCAAACAGCAAACATCCAATCTTCATAAAGCTTTTTATTGTAGTTGCTTTCATTATCAAGGGCACAGAGGCGATCGCAATCGCGCTTGCTATAATCTCAACAAGAGTGTTCCTACAATTCAAGTCAACGATGGCTCAAGTATTAGTTGAAGACTTAGACCCCATCATCTTGCAAAAGCTAGAAACTCTCGCCAAACAGCACGGTCACTCTTTGTTGCGATCGCTCGGCATTGAACCGGAAGCTTAATCTTTTTTTACTGCTTATCAGTAAGTACAATTTACCTGTTACCGTTTTCTGATGGTCCTAAATTAGCTATTTCATAACCAGTAGGATAGCTACGGGTGGGAGAGTCAATAAAGAAGTTAGGCTGATTCCGGGGTGGAAAGAAACGCAATAATCTAGCTCGAAGTTTGAGGATACTTGCCACACTCGAACGCAACCATTGAGAAGGATATTCAAAACCAAAAGCGTTGAGCATTGTGTCATCAAGTAAAGCAGAAGTTGTCGGTTTGAGTGGGGAACGCATCCACCAGGGAAACCAACTCAAAAATAAATCGCGAGTTGATTCACCCACTCGACGATTTGTATCTGAATAATGAAAGTGTTCGCGTTCGTAGTCGAGGTTATAACGTTCTAACTCTTCGTAGGTTTCAGGGATATTTTGAATATGCATCCGCTTACCTACTTCCCGCCAGAAGTAAAAAGAGGCTAATTTTTCTTGTTCGCACATCAGACGCCAACCAAAACGGGTATTCCAGCGGATTGGTTCATAAATAAAAGTCGAGAGTACATACAGGAAATCTTCGTTAGTAATTTTAAAGCGTCCGTGGATGGCATTCATGCGTTCCAGTGCCTGTTTACCTCGTTCGCTGTCGTAACCCCATTTGCTAATCTCTACAACAATTATTGCTGTATCGTCATAACGTTTTTGCGATCGCTGGTGAAATTCCCCCGTTTTATCCAATAATTTAGAAATACTCGGAACGCAGAAAGTTTTCATCAAAGCAACTTCGAGCGATCGCGTTACATCCCAAGGAAACTCGTAGCCCAACATCAGATGATAAATCTGACAATGGTCTTGCACTGGATCGAGTTCCTGAATGCGACGGAGATTGTTGTAGCGATTGATATACACTTCAGATTGTTGCTAGCGTCATCAAGAATTATAAATTAAGGGCGATGTCTCGTGACGTACCGCTTTTTATTTCCAATGACCAGAAAATGCCTTCAACTCTCGCTGTACGGTAGTCTGAGCGCACCTTGAGTGTCCAAACTAACTTAAAACCAAGGCTATGATGGTCAGTACCTCTTTTTCTAAATGGCTCTAATCTTAAATTCCAACTTTATATGACCACTAGCCATGATTCAGTACGCGCGTTGCGCGAGGCACTGCGATTTTCTCCTGATAACATACCTCTACGTCAACATTTGGCAGATACGCTCCTCAGTTTAGGACAACCAGAACAAGCAGAGCAAGAATACCGTCAGGCAATACTCCTCAAACCAGAAGAGCCGCAGTTGAAACTCGGTTTGGCAAGAGCCTTTTACCTACAAGGAAAGCACTCTCAGTCTTTGGTGATTGTAGAAGACCTGCTCAAGCGCTCTGAGTGTTCGGCGCAAGCTTACTTACTTTATGCTCGTTTGTTGCTAAACTCTGGATCTGTACAGCAAGCGGTGAGCCAATACCGCAGCGCGATCGCTCTCGATCCCTCTATTGCTGATCCAGATTTTGCCGAGCAATTGGGCATTAGTGACGAAAGCAACATACGAGAGGTAGTAGAGGGTAAAGTCCGCGCTGCTGCTGATATCCCTACCTGTAGTGATAGCAAACTAGAGCGTCCGCAGATTTCCTTTCCCGACGTGGGAGGAATGGATGCAGTTAAAGACGAAATTCGCCTGAAAATTATTTATCCCCTGACGCAACCGGAACTATACAAAGCTTATGGCAAAGCGATCGGTGGCGGGATTTTGATGTACGGTCCTCCAGGTTGTGGCAAAACTTACCTTGCCCGTGCCACTGCTGGCGAGATTAATTCTAACTTTATTTCTGTCGGGATTAACGACGTGCTAGATATGTGGCTGGGCAACAGCGAGCGTAATTTGCACGCCTTATTTGAGGAAGCCCGACAAAATCAGCCTTGTGTGCTGTTTTTCGATGAAGTTGATGCTTTAGCTGCTAACCGCACCGATTTGCGTCAAAGTTCGAGCCGCATGGTAATTAATCAGTTTCTCTCGGAACTCGACGGCGTGAATAGTTGCAATGAAGGGGTATTGATTTTGGCGGCGACTAACGCCCCTTGGCATTTAGATTCGGCTTTTCGTCGTCCGGGACGCTTTGACCGCATTCTATTTATCCCACCACCAGACGCTTCTGCTAGGGAGGCAACTTTGCGGCTGTTGTGTCATGGTAAGCCTGTGTATGAAATTGATTATGGGCAAGTCAGTAAAAAGACGGAAAATTTTTCAGGGGCTGACTTAAAAGCTGTAGTCGATTTGGCAGTGGAAAACAAACTGCAAGAAGCGATAAAAATCGGGATTCCTAAGCCGCTGGTAACGAAAGATTTAGTCTTGGCAGCAGCAAAAGTAAAACCTTCTACCAAAGAGTGGTTTGCCACAGCTCGCAACTACGCGCTGTATGCGAATGAGGGCGGTTTATATGACGATATTTTGAAATATTTGAAACTATAAATTGTTAGTAGTTAGTGGTTAATGGTTAGTGAAAAAAACTAACAATCACCAACTAACAAATTTTGAATTTTGAATGAGCGAATTTTGAATTTTTTAGATGAGTGTACACTTTCAACGAGCAAGGCTACTGTTAGAGCAATCTCGCTATAAGATGGCGGAGGAGGAATTGCGGCAAGCGTTGGCAGAGTCGCCAAATGACGCTGGAACTCACGCCCTCTTAGGGTTGTGCTTGAGTTGTCAGCAGCGATATCAGGAGGCGACTCAGGAAGCAGAAACAGCGATCGCACTAGCTCCACATTCGCCATTTTCTCACTATATACTGGGTTATATTCTCTGCGAACGGCATCAACTGGCAATTGCAGAAAACTCAATTCGTTCTGCAATTCGCCTCAATCCCTATGAAGCTTCGTACTTTGCCTTATTGGCGAGATGTCACCATCAGCAGAAGCTGTGGCGAGAGAGTTTAGCAGCGGCAAATCAAGGGCTGGCGATTGACCCAAAAGATGTAGAGTGCTTGAATTATCGTGCTTTGTCATTGTCGCAATTGGGACGGGGACCGGAAGCGATCGCCACAGTCAAAAGTGCGATCGCTACTTCTCCCCAAGATGCTGCTTCTTACGCTAACAGCGGTTGGATTTTACTTTCCCACGGCGGTTGCCAACACAAAGCATTAGAATATTTTCGCGAAGCACTGCGCCTTAACCCTACCTTAGAATGGGCGCGTCAAGGAATTGTTGAGGCGCTAAAGGCGAAAAACCCAGTTTATCGGATAATGCTACGCTACTTCCTTTGGTCTAATCGGCTGAATCCTCATATGAGTTGGGTGTTTGCTATCGGCTTGTATTTCGCCGTGCGGATACTGCTAGCAGCTATTGCTTCATCGGGTTTGACATCATTGGTGGCGATAGTGGCGATCGCTTACTTGCTGTTCGTTATTTTCAGTTGGATCGCCGATCCGTTGTTTACCCTGTTTTTGCGGTGGGATAAATTTGGACGCTTGGTACTTTCGGAACAAGAAATACAGCAATCCAACTGTTGGAGTGCTTGTTTTTTCACAGCGATCGCCTTTTTAGTTTTGTGGTTATGCACCCAAAATATTACTGCCTTAATTGGGGCGATCGTCTTTGACTTGCTACTAATTCCCGTTGCCGCGACGTTTCACTGTCAGAAAGGTTGGACGAGAAAAGCAATGGCAATTTATACAATTATTTTGGCTGTTTTAAGTATAAGTACCTTGATTTTATCAATTCTCAGCCTAGCTGTTCCCCAGCTTGATTGGTTGTGGTTTTTGCCAATGATACTTTTTTTCATCGGCGCACTTCTTTCTAGTTGGGTTCCTACTCTCGTGACAAGAATCACGCCAAAAAAATAAAGATGGGGTTTAGGAAAGAGTGCTAGCTGATTGCTGCTTTTTCTGTGTGCGTTTCAGTAACGAACCAGCACCTAAAGCACCAAACGCTAGCAAGCCCAACGTAGAAGTGGGTTCGGGAACGCGTCCAGGTGCTTGGGAGATGGGTGTCAACAAAAACGCACGAACTCCATATTGACCATTAAGACGACCTTCACCTACAATTTGACCCTTATTATTAATGGCGTTTGCCGATCCTAGTATCCACCCTGAGCTAGGGTCTATCAAGGTATTGATGTCAGATATTACACCATTATCCCATAAAAGGGCGCGAAAATCACTGAACGTATAACCGACGATTTGACCATTGTTGTTGATGTCAGAAGCGTAGCTGTTCGGGTAGCCATCGAGAGTACCGAGGTTTTGCAGACCATTGGTGCTATCCGATAAAAAAGCTCGACTGCTGCTGGCAACTCCTCCAAAAAAGCCCACTACCTGACTTTTATTGTTAATGCCGTTGGCTATGCTGGTGTCACTACCTAAAGGGTCAAGGTTTCGTATACCGTTAGTGCTATCCCATACAAAAGTCCGATTACCGCCACTAGCAGTAATCGCACTTCCAACTACCTGACCATTGTCATTAATGTCATCAGCTGAACTACTATTACCGCCAAGGGTACCTAGGTCAGTAACGGAATACATCACTGCTGCATCTACTGGCTTTGACATTGCAAGTCCCAACACGGCAAAAGTGGTCAGTGTCAGACAAAGCTGATTCAAGCTTTGGAAAGTGGTATTAGCCATCAAGACGTTACTATCCCCAAAAAGATAATTTGACCGTTGTATTCGCACAAACTAGATACAATGACAGGCGTTGCCTAGCTTGATGTGATGATTATATCTTAACCCCACGTAAAAACACTGGTCAAATCCGCTAAAAAACTTTGGGTTTTTGCGTCTAGGCGCGAAATTATCACTCAAAGTTTATACTGATTTTAATTACAACATCTATTGGGGTAATACTACTGAACAAGAATTAGGCTAGCCGTTAACATCCAACAACCGCGAATTTTTTAGCCTATCCATCCACTTGACTAAATAGACTTGATTATCTTTTTGCTCATCTGCATTTTGAGTATCTAAAGCATGAGGCATCAATCCCAAAATCGTTGCTGTTGTCACGCAAAACATCGATTTTTGGAAACTTATGCAAATTTGCACAAGCAAATCATCTTCACCCCGACGACTGCGACGATAAATTTCGTGCAAATACTCTGGCAAATAATGGCGCATATCATGCATCAACAAGGTGGGAGGAATACCCGCGCCACCAACCGGCAAAGGATCGGCATACAAAGCTCCATATTGAAATCTAGCTTGATCTGGTGGAACTTGATATGCTTGGGCATTATATGAAACTGTGCCAAGAAAAGGCGTTCCCCGAAAGAAAACTGCTTCTACATAAGGAACTGCCGTATCTGCCAGGAATGTCAAACCAACGCTTTGAGGAATAATTTCATAAACTTTATCCCGCATTTTGACGGCGTAGGTAATTGGCTTATTTGCACTTGCCACTAACGCGTTTTTAATATGGTCTACAACTTGGGGAATTGATTTAATTTTGCCTTCGTCGTAGAGGTCTGATAAGCTAAGGAACATATCAGCCATCACTCGCCAAAATTGACCCAAACCACTATAGTAAGAAGTGACGCGCAACTGTTCGGTTAAGAAATCTGGAAACAGTTGATTCATTCCCTTCATTATTGGATTGCTTTTAAACTTAGCATCGATAACAACTTTTGCTCTTTCTGGAAATTCTGCTGAATCTAAATATTGATCTAGTCCGCCGCCGCCATGCCAAAGCATAGCTTTCATGCAATATTCTGCATATTCAAAATTAATTCTGTCATGCCACCAATGACGAAGTAATTTCTTGACAGAAATCTCGCCATTAAAGTATTTAAAGAATGGGAAAAAAACTAAAAATTGATTTTCGGCAATGTAAATTAGATTTTTGGAGTAAGCATCTAAAACTACGCCATAACTTTTAAGAATGCCGACTACTTCCAATACATTTTCTGGAGTATCAGGAAGTAATGCTTCTCCTGTTTGTAGAAGTTCAATATATTTATATAAAGGATGGTTGGTAGGCTGCTTCTTAATAGTTACCATTGCTGTTTCTCCTGGGAATTAAAAAGATTTATTTGTTATTGGTTGAAAAAATTCCTAATACTAACCGCTAACCATTAACCAGTAGAGGCGCTCTTAAAGAGCGCCCCTACACTTATTTTTCAACTCTTACCTTTGAGCTTATCCAAGGACACCGTTGCGACCACGTTTTGTGTATTAACCATTGCTGTGATGGTTGGTTCAGTCCAGCGCACTAACCAAGCAGGTTGAATACCCAAAATTACAATCAAGATTGCTAGTACTACAGATGGGATGCGATCGCTCCAATACACGCGAGGCAAATTCATCACTTGCACAGATAAGCGTCCAAAAAAGGCGCTGTTTAGCAAAATCAAGAAGTAAACTGCGGTTAAGCCTGTACCAATCATTGACAGCAAAGTTTGCACCGGAAAAACGGGGAAACTGCCACGAAAGATAATAAACTCGGAAATAAACCCGACCATTCCCGGTATACCTGCGCTAGCCATCACGCCCAAAACCATTAAGCTACCAATTACAGGCATTCCTCGTTGTGGGTTGAGGAGTCCTTTAAGTACGTCTAAATCGCGGCTTCCGGCTTTTTTATATACTACTCCCACTAGCAAAAACAGCAGTGCAGAAATCAAGCCGTGGCTGATCATCTGCATAACTGTTCCCAAAACGCTTAAAGGTGTGGCGGCAGCAGCAGCTAACAGTATGTAGCCCATGTGAGCAATAGAACTGTATGCTACCATTTTTTTCATATCTTTTTGGGCGATCGCGCAGGATGCACCATACAGCACACTCACTACTGCCCAAGTCGCCAACCAAGGAGCCAAATAACTCCAAGCTTCTGGTAACAAGTTCATACCAAACCTCAACAAGCCGTATGTTCCCAGCTTCAACAGCACCCCAGCCAACAATACAGATATCGGTGTGGAAGCTTCGACGTGAGCATCTGGCAACCAAGTATGGAAAGGAACTAGGGGAATCTTAATCCCAAAACCAACTAAAATCCCCGCCAGCAATAAAATTTGTGTTCCTAAAGGTAGCGCTTTCGCATTCAAAGTTAAGAGGGCAAAACTAGGCGCATGACTCAACCAAACCAAACCCAGGAAACTCGCTAAAATCAAAATTCCTGATATAGCAGTATAAATTAGGAATTTTGTCGCTGCATAACCCCGCCGTTGTCCACCCCAAATTGCAATCAGCAAATATAGGGGAATCAATTCCAACTCGTAAAACAGGAAAAATAGCAGTAAATCCTGTGCTAAAAAGGCTCCATTAACCCCAGCACTTAACAGCAGTAGCAAAGAGTAATAAAACCTAGGACGCTGTAGGGATTCATCGCTGCTATAAATGGCAATGCACGTCAACAGTCCATTCAAAACCAGCAAAGGCAAAGATAAACCATCTATCCCCAGGTTATAGTTCAAGCCCAAAACATCTACCCAGGGGATGAACTCAGCAAACTGTTGCGTCACTTGTCCTGGATTAAACTGAATACCTAGTACAATTGTCCACAAGAAAGCGACAGCAGCAAAGACTAAAGCCACTCCACGGGAGATTTTCCCATTCATGGCTGTGGGCAAAAACCCAACTAAAGCTGCACCGAACAACGGCAGCAAAATCAAAGCAC
>CAXTNZ010000253.1:0-9965 GCA_964245695.1 uncultured bacterium
CCCAAGGCCCCTCCCGACTTCCCCGCTTGAGCCTCCCCGTTACCGTATCTAGGTTTCTCCTGTTTCCTGTTCGCATTCTCAAGGGCCAAATCTTTGTCCATCTCCCTCTCTCTCTCTCTCTCTCTCTGCCTCTCCCCCTCTCCCCCTCTCCCTAAGAGGCGATCGCTCGTTTGTATGCTTCATCCAGCACTTCGGAAAGTGTTGGGTGGGCGTGAACTAAATGAGCGAGGGTTTGGACAGATTGGCGATTGGCAATGGCTGCTGACGCTTCGTGGATTAAATCACTGGCGTGCATTCCGAAAATGTGAACGCCCAAAACTTCGCCTGTGTCTTGACGATACACCACTTTTGCTATGCCATCAGCTTCACCTTCTGCTAGTGCTTTGGAATTACCTTTAAAGTAAGTCCGCGCTGTTCCGACTTCAAAACCCGATTCTTTGCCTAAATCCTTGGCTGCTGTTTCCGTCATCCCCACATAGCTGATTTCTGGGTGGGTAAATGCTGCCGCAGGTATACTGCGATAGTCTACTTCTCGGTGTTTGCCACAGATATTATCCACCGCGACGATACCTTGGGCAGAAGCGGCGTGCGCCAACATCATTTTGCCGTTGGCGTCACCAATTGCCCACAAATGCGGCACTACTTCACCTGCTGACAGCACAGCCATACTGTCGTTGACGGGGATAAAGTTGCGCCGATCTACTTCCACACCTACAGATTCTAAACCAAGATTTTGCGTAGCGGGGATGCGTCCTGTGGCAACTAGGCAAGCATCTACCTCAATGACATCCACATCTTCTTTGGTTTTGAAATCTGCTAATTCAATTACCACTGGCGTTCCGGGAATGACTTTTTTGGCGTATATCCCCACTTTGGTTTCAATGTCACGGGGAGTAATTAGCACCCGTTCTGCCAGTTTAGCAATGTCGCGGTCAAATCCTGGCATCAACTGATCTAGGGCTTCAATCATGGTGATTTCACTGCCCAAAGCCGAGTATATATCAGAAAATTCCAAGCCGATGTAACCGCTGCCGATAATTGCTACCCAGTCTGGTAGAGATTCCAACTTTACGCCTTGGTCACTAGTAAAGACAGTTTTGCCGTCTACTTCAATTCCTGGTGGTACGAAGGGAATCGATCCGGGTGAAAGTATGATGTCTTTAGCTGTGATAGTTTTTTCACCATCTTCTGTAGTAACACTGACTTTTTGGGTTCCGGCTATTTTTCCCCAACCCCGGATGATATCAACTTTTAGACGTTTGAGGCTGTTGGTTAAATCGCCTTGGATTTTGGATACGAGATTGTCAGCGTGGTTGGCGATCGCCTGGCGATCAAACTCCACATTTCCAACTTGAATCCCCAGCGATTTCAGGTGATGGGCATCTCTTAACTCTCGCACACGTCCAGAAGCTGCTAACAGCGCCTTAGACGGAATGCAGCCCCGATTGACACAGGTTCCCCCCATGTCCGCTGCTTCAATAATCGCTGTTTTCAGACCACAGCTAACGGCGTGTAGGGCTGCGCCATGTCCGCCTACACCCGCGCCTATAATTACTAAATCGTAATCAAATCCCTGACTCACCTTAGTTTCCCCGTCGTGTGCTTCGTCTCTTTATTCTCATCTTCACAAGCAATCAATGCAACCCCCCGGATATTTAGGCGTTGCTAAATCAAATTATGATTTAGGCATCAACTACACAGAAACCTGAATATTCCCAGTCCTCAAGTTTGGCAATTTTTGCTAATGTTAAGTTTTTTGTTATATTGTTGCGTGGTTATGAGGGGATAAATGCAACATTTTACTTTCAAGCTTTGGGTTCTTTAGTTACGGGAACATTTGCTTAATCTCAGATGGAATTTATCCAATTAATCAGTGACTTGCCCCCTGTTAGACTTAACAATACTTCTCTTTGTTTTAGAGTCAAGACGTTTTTTTTGAGAACTGCGCGTTGGTTTAGTGGGCTTTCGTTTTTGGGGCAGTACGACTGCACTTTTAATAAGTTCTTTCAGCCGTTTCAAGGCTTCCTCTCGGTTCTTTTCTTGGCTGCGATGTTCTTGAGCCTTAATTACAACGACTCCTTCTTGAGTAATGCGTCGGTCGTTTAGCTTCAAAAGTTGTTCTTTATAGAAAACAGGTAATGATGAAGCCTCAATGTTAAAGCGCAAGTGAATAGCGGTGGAAACTTTGTTAACGTTTTGACCTCCCGCTCCTTGAGAGCGAATCGCACTAATCTCGATTTCGCTATCGGGGATGATGACTTTCTGAGAAATTTGTAGCATGACTTCAAAGTAACTTATCCAGCGTGATTGGCAATTTCCGAATTCGCTTATTTGTGGCGTGATAAATTGCGAAGCGCGATCGCCACAGCTACCCCAGTAATCTGAATTTACCCCACACCGCCCACGCCCAAAGTACTGATATGCGGGTCGGGTTTGCAATATAGTAGTATGGCATAAAGTGTTGTATTTTATACGATGAATTTTAGGATACTCTCTGCTAATCGTTGGAGGCGATCGCATGAGTCAAGACTGAGTTACCTAATTTTCACCCTCTTAGATATCAACCTTTACCGTTGGTGTTGAAGTCTTCTATTATTGGCGCTTCTGAAGGCGAGGGAGCTATTATTCTCAAGTTGATGTCAACTATTATTTTATTGTTATCAAAACTGATATTGGCTTTTTTTACTAATAATTCTACTGGTAAATCATCACTTAATTGAAAGTAGGTAGACGACTGAGTTTTATATCCTGCCCCCTCAAGCCATTCAGTAATATTTCTCCAGTTTTCTACTTTTTCATCAGATTTATCGACTAGGTTCTTAACATATTTATACAAAGTATTACAAAGGTCAACTTCGACACCTTTGATGTTTTTATTTAGCTTTTCTGCTATTTCAGCTGGACTGTAACCGCAAAGTAATCCCCGCAAGTGTAGCTTTTCAACTGGTGTCAGACGTTTTCCCTTAGCAGATGCCAAGTCTATGTACAGCGTTTCCAAATCCCATTGACTTGCAGCTTGAGCGAACTGCTCGTTAGTAGATGTCATTGCGTGGATTCTTTGTATCCGACTTCCTAACCTTATCCTAACCTAATTCCTAATGCTTGTTAGTTCTCGATTCGGCTACGGAAAAATTAGATTAGTTTAAGAAGTTTAAATTACATTTTTTTGGAGGTAATTACGTAAATCTTGAGTGCTTGCGGGGTGTTGTTAGGGAGTTGCGAATTGCTAATCAAAAGGGTTTATTAGTAAATTTGCATGATAAGCCTAGAGCAATCCTAATATTGGTAAGTCGTTTTCCGCACTCAGTAAAACCTTTTAAACATTGCTAAAAATTATATCTAGGAGCATTCGATGGTTTCGTTTTATCCAGGTCAGAAAGCTAATGAACTTGCGAAAGCTGCTCAAGAGCGATACGAACGCGCTGTTGAACAGTTGAAAAGAGAGGAAGCAGCCACAAACAAGTTGGCGGAAGAATATGGTGAACTCCAACTCAATGTCATAATAAGCACAATTAAACGCTTTGTTGACTTCCTTGAGCGCACTGGTAGGAAGGCTTCCGAAAGCGAGAAGCGGTTGTTAGAAGGGATGGACTTTTCAGTTCAGCAGATCAAAGAGTACAAAGCTGCGGCTATAGGAGCAGAACAGTTTTTCATGGCTGGTGCTAAAGCTGTTGGAGCATCAGCCGCAGGATATGGTGGTGCTATAGGTGTTGCTACTTCTATAGGAGCTGCAAGCACTGGAACAGCCATCTCCAGCCTCAGTGGAGCCGCAGCTACAAATGCAATGCTGGCATGGTTTGGCGGTGGAGCGATCGCTGCGGGTGGCGGTGGTATGGCTGTAGGTGCCGCTGTACTAGGTGGTATCACTGTTTTACCAGCTTTGGCTATTGGTGGCTTTTTTGCAGCTCGTGAAGGTGAGAAAGCCATGACAAAGGCGAAAGAGCATGAAGCCAAAGTTAACAAAGCGATCACTGAAATTAATGTTGCCAAAGACTATTCAAAACAGGTAAAACAGCGGATTACTGAGTTGAGAGGTGTATTTGAATCTCTTAACACTCGCGCTGTTGAAGGTCTTAATCAACTTGAATCTCAACCTTTTGATTCAAAAACAGATGCTGAGAAGTTTCAACAGGTAGCACTACTAATGAAGGGACTTGTAGAAATTTTGAAAACCCCGGTTTTAAACAGTGAAGGAAAGCTTAACCTTGGCACTGTCACTATTTTAGAGAAATACCGCACTTTACCAGGTAAATAGACATGACAGCCAAAAGAGTTCCTGTAGAAATATTGGGCGCAGGTGCAGATGCTTCTCAATGCTTACGCGCTGTTGTTGAAGCTTACACTGAGTATAAGATAGTTGCAGAAGAAGAGCGGACAAAACGGCGTGTAATTGAAGCTTGGGAAAAAACAAAAATAGCCGAGATTAAAGCAAATCGTGACGTTTTAATAAAGTATCTCGAACTCTCATTTGATGAACGTGCTAATAATTTTCGCTTTTTGTTTGAAAAGGTAGATCAGGCAATGGCGGATGGTGATAACAATCAGTTAACTTTAGCCCTGCATTCAATTACAGAAATAGCCAAATCTAGCCCATTTAAAGACCTGGCTGATTTGACATCAGTGAGAGCAGCGCTTGATGATCCAGACCATGAATGGACTTTCTAAAAACTCATACTTTAATACACTTCAATAAGCAATGAATACTTCAATACTTGCAGGTTTTTATTGGCGTGACCCGAATCTTGACTTGACTAACCCGATTCACTGGCTACTTTTTTTATTGCCAATCTGGCTACCCTTAGTCTTAGGAATTTTAGTTCTAATTTTATCTGCTTTGCCCACTGGCACAAATATAAAAAAGTTTTTCTCGCCAGGTTTCTTCCGAAAAATAGCAGGCAAAGCATTACTAGGGCTGATGATGAGGAAAATAGATGACTCAGCCAAAGCTCAAACCATAAAAAATAGGATTGACAAGGGAGTATCGGTAGCTAAAAAGGTTAACCAAGGAGTTTCGCTAGCTAAAAAGCTAAGAACCTCATTGAAGGAAAGTAAGGTTAAGGATGAAGCGGAACACACATTATAGGCTTATCTGATAGGTTTATACGCTGGCGATCGCATTAATTGACCTCTGTTTAGATAAAAGCGATCGCCTTTTACTTCCACAGTCAAATTTAAAAGCGATCGCCTTTTATTTTGCTAATCAAAATTACTCAAATCGTCTTTGGCAAAAGCTGCTTTTTCAAAAACTCAATCTTTTCCAAACTAAGACGATAAATTTCCGGTTCTGGCTTCCCAACAATATGTCCTTGAATATAGCTCACACCTAACTCTCTCAGTCGCTGCAAGCTAATAGGAGTAGTCTCATCCACGCCTTCTACAATTACATTTGATGGATTTAAATTATTTGCACCGACAAGTTCATGGACAAAACGAATAATAATATCACTAGGTTGATGATGAAGAATCTCTCGGTCAATTTTCACATGACATGGATTTAATCCTGCTAAACGAGAGACTGAAGCATAGCCAACACCGAAATCATCAATTGCAAATCTAATATTAAGTTTGCCTACATATTCCAGTAATCTATTTTTGAAGACTCTCAAAGGATATTCTAAGCGAATACCATCCTGAAAGTTTGGCACTTCGGCTTTTTCGGAAATTTCTAAGATGAGATTTCTGGGGGAAATTACTTTATCTTTGAGAATTTGACGTACAGTTTTAAAGTATGCTGTTCGCATCAAAGACTCTGGGTAGACATTAACTGATAAAGGTACAATTTCGTAGGTTCTATTTTGTTGTATCTTTTGTCTAGCCTCCAGATAAGTTCTCGTGGCAACTATGAGAAAATACTGATCAAGTTCAATAGTGAATCGAGGTCCCCACAACTCTGCTGCTTGAAATAGGTCAGAAGGTGCGGTTAAGCTGTCTGGATTTCTCGCTAACGCTTCCCAACCACTGATGAATAAGTCCTCTGGATCTAAATGCAACACTGGTTCAAAGTAAACAATCATTCGTTGGAGACGCTCACAGAATAATTGAAACCTTCTGTCATAAAGCGATGTAGAAACGAAGCCAAAATCTCTCTTTAAATCATCAATAATAGCAGCTTCAATCAGTGCAGGTTGAAGCGGTAATATGTGGCAAGCTTGATAAAAGCTAGATAAAATTCTGCCATATGCATCTCCTAAAAGATATGAATCTTTATGCAGACCGCAAACTACCATGACTTCAGCTTTTGGTGGTGATTGCAGCGGTATTACGACAAATGCTTTAACAATACCCTTTCTAGTTTCAGCTATTTTATAACATCCATGATGACCAGGACTAAATAGTGATTTATCAGAAATTATAGGTAAAATAATTGATATTACTGTTTCAAGATAAATATCTTGGTCTATATCTTCAGCTAAATTACTTTGTGATTTTACAACAAAATTCTCCTGACCAGAATTACGGAAGATAAAAACAAAATCAGCTTCAGATGAATGTCGAGTTATCTCAAGGATACGATTGACAATATCGAAATTACTTGTTGAAGTATTATTTGCCAAATCTGTAATTTCTGTAATTAAACTACTTATAAAAGATTCGTAAGGTTCTAGAAAGTTATGCAGATAAGAAGCTTGGGAATATAAAAATACGTCTGCCATGCTTTTTTTACATCATCTTTGGTATGACATCAATTATCGTCATTCATAGATCAGTAATGCAAGTGACAAATTTAATAAGTACGCAAATTTAATAATTATGCAAGGGTGCGCCTAACTGTCGCCTAGCAGCTTAATGCTCAGCCCACTATGGGCGATCGCCCGTGATTTCGCTAGTAATATTTAAGGCGATCGCATGAATGTGAATGCCAGTAATATTGAAAACGGAGAGACAGGGATTCGAACCCTGGTTAAGTTGCCCTAAACAGCATTTCCAGTGCTGCGCCTTCAACCACTCGGCCATCTCTCCAGATGCCACAATTGATAATCCTACTATAGAATCCCAGAAAATGCAAAGATTAAAGAAGATATTTTTTTAAATGGTGATTGGGTAATGGGGATTGGCAAAGAAATACAAGCAAAATCTCTTGCCAATACCTAGTCAGCAGTACCATTACCCTAATGCTGAATATATCCCAAGTCTAAAATCAAGATGTCCCGTACATACACAATTAAAGTCCGCGATCGCGCTAAGAGCAAAGAATACACCCTGGAAGTGCCAGAAGACCGCTACATCCTCAACAGTGCCGAAAAACAAGGGGTGGAACTGCCGTTTTCTTGCCGAAATGGAGCTTGCACCACTTGTGCTGTACGAGTGCTGTCAGGAGAAATTTACCAACCGGAGGCGCTGGGAATTTCCCCAGAGTTGCGTCGCCAAGGCTATGCGCTGTTGTGTGTAAGTTACCCCCGTTCTGATTTGCAGGTGGAGACACAAGACGAAGATGAAGTTTATGAACTTCAGTTCGGGCGCTATTTTGCTAGAGGGAAAGTTAGGGCGGGTTTACCCTTAGATGAAGATTAATAGCGAGTTACAGCCAAAGGTAAAAGTAAAAAGGCAAAACGCAAAAGTTAGGAGAAAGCTTTTTTCCTTTTACCTTTTACCTTTTACCTTGCTCTTGAGTTTACTTTTAGTGGGCTGTCAACCTAAAACCCCGCTTGCAGACAATCAGCCGTTGGTGAAAGTGGCGCGGGTAGTGAGTGGGCAAACTTTGGAAGTGCTAGGCTTAGCGGAGCAACCCAATTTGATTTCCCAGGTGCGGTTAGTTGGTATAGAAGCACCAGATTTGCGACAGCGTCCTTGGGGAGATGCGGCGAAGGAAAAGTTAGAGACGCTGATTGGCGGTGCAGAACAAGCTGTAAAGCTGGAGTTTGACATTCAAGCAAAAGACAAAATCGGGCGGAGTTTGGCTTATGTGTGGAAAGATAAGGTGTTGTTGAATGAACAGTTAGTCAAACAAGGATATGCACTGTTCGTTGCGCGATCGCCTAATCACAAATATGACCAACTTTTAGATCGCGCCCAACAATGGGCTAGACTCATGGGGCAAGGAATTTGGAACCCCGAAAAACCCATGCGTCTGACTCCCGGTGAGTTTCGCCGTCAGAATCGGTAGGGAGACTCTAAACTACTTTTGTAGTGACGCACCATCAACGTACAATTAGGACTTACGCACTCGTACACAAACATTCATAGGTTAAAAAGAGTTTTTGCGTAAGTTCTGATAGTAAAAGTTTTATTAAAACTTCGATGGGAGTTATTTGTGAGACGTGATGCCATTTTTTATAATATTTTTAAACGTTCACCCAGATTACTCTTCGAGTTTGTAGAATCCCCACCACCACAAGCGGAAAATTATCGCTTTGAATCGGTTGAAGTAAAAGAGCCAACATTTCGGATTGATGGGGTATTTCTGCCACCACCTAATGCTTCGCCTCGTCTGATATTTTTTGCAGAGGTACAATTTCAAAAAGATGAATTGTTGTATCATCGCCTTTTCTCGGAATCTCTCCTGTATATGTATCGCAACCCATCGTATGATGATTGGTATGCGGTAGTAATTTTACAATCCCGCAGATTGGAACCAGAAAACACAAATATTCACAGATCCCTACTTAATAGTTCGCAAGTACGGCGGATTTATCTCGATGAGTTAGGTAATCCTGATCGCCAACCTGTAGGTATCAGCTTGATGCAGTTGACTATCGCCTCAGAAAGTCAAATGGTAGAACAAGCCAAACGTTTAATTGAGCGGGTGCAGTCAGAACAGATAAGTGTTTTACCTAAGGATGACATAATAGACGTTATAACCACAATCGCTGTTTACAAATTTGCTAATCTCAGCCGTGAAGAGGTGGAAGCGATGTTAGGAGTCAATTTAGAAGAAACTAAGGTTTACCAAGAAGCTAAAGCCGAGGGTCGAGAAGAAGGTCGAGAAGAAGGTCGAGAAGAAGGTAAGCAAGAACTAAAGCTGGAACTCGTACCTCGAATGATAGCGCGTGGTATGACCATAGAAGAGGTTGCTGAGTTACTGGGTTTAGCGATCGCACAAGTTAAACAAGCAACCAACAACTAACCACCTACCTTATGACTAATTTACAAATCTTCTTTGATATTGCTACAGAAGCAGCATTAGCTGCTGGTGCAGTTTTGCAAGGTTACTTGGGTAAGCTGGAAGACGCAATTATCGAAAAAGGACGCCCTGGTGATTTAGTCACCGTTGCTGATAAAGCTGCGGAAGTGGTGATTTTGGACATTTTGCGTCGCCACTTTCCAGAACACTCTATTTTGGCTGAAGAATCAGGTAAATTAGGAAATCAAGATAATGAATATCTCTGGGCAATTGACCCGCTAGATGGTACAACTAACTACGCTCACCAATACCCGTTTTTTGCAGTTTCCATTGGACTGTTAATTCAAGGCGTTCCGCAAGTTGGTGTGATTTACGACCCATTCCACGATGAGCTATTCCGTGGGGCTGCGGGCTTGGGAGCAACGCGCAACCGTCGCCCCATCAAAGTTTCAGAAACCTCTGAATTAAGTAAAAGTTTGTTGGTTACGGGATTTGCTTATGATCGCCGCGAAATATCTGACAATAATTACGCGGAATTTTGTCACCTCACCCATCTAACGCAGGGAGTCAGGCGCAGTGGTTCCGCATCTTTAGATTTAGCACATGTCGCCTGTGGGCGTTTGGATGGATATTGGGAAAGAGGTCTTTCACCTTGGGATATTACCGCTGGCATCATTTTATTACAAGAAGCTGGGGGTAAAGTCACCGCTTACGATCGCACTCCTTTAAAAATTGAGTCAGGCAGAATTCTCGCCACCAACGGTCACATCCACGACAGCCTGAGTCAGGAATTACAACAAGTTCCCCCTTTGTCAGCGTGGAGATGAGGGAGTGGAGGAGTGGGGAGTAGAGACGCGATTAATCGCGTCTGTACAAAAGTGGAGGAGTGGGGGAGTGGGGGGAG
>CAXTNZ010000254.1:0-9921 GCA_964245695.1 uncultured bacterium
GAGTGGGGGAGTGGGGGACAACAAAGAATTTATCCGATTCCCATTACCTATTACCCATTCCCCATTCCCCATTTTCAAAATTTGCCTGACAGACTATCCAATTTCGGGTTAAATATTCAGGAGATACTGCTATCGCTTGAGTTGTCAATAATAATTCGTGGCACAACAAAAAACTTCTCGTTCTCTGGTTGGAATAGCTGGCATTGTCGCCGCTGCAACGTTAATTAGCAAAGTCTTTGGTTTGGTACGCCAGCAAGCCATTGCTGCCGCTTTTGGTTTGGGACCTGCAGCTGATGCTTTTAACTACGCTTACACGATCCCTGGTTTTCTGCTGATATTGCTAGGGGGGATTAACGGACCATTTTATAGTGCGGTTGTCAGCGTCTTATCCAAGCGCAGGAAAGAAGAAGCAGCTCCCTTGGTGGAAACAATCACGACGCTTATCGGTGGTATGCTGCTAGTAGTGGCGATTTTTGTGGTAATTTTTGCACCGCAGATGATTGATGCGTTTGCACCTGGTTTGAGACTGGGACACAAAGATTTAGTGAGAGCGATCGCTATTTTGCAACTCCAAATCATGGCGCCAATCGCACTCTTAGCTGGACTGATTGGTATTGGCTTTGGAGTTCTCAACGCCGCAAATCAATTCTGGCTGCCTTCCATTAGTCCCTTATTTTCCAGTATTACAGTTATTGTTGGTCTGGGCATCCTCTATCTGCAACTAGGTGAAGAAAAAATTAGCAGTCTTGAATATGCCAAGTTGGGCGGAATTGTTTTGGCGGGAGGAGTTTTAGCCGGAGCAGTTTTGCAATGGTTGGTGCAGGTAATCGTGCAAGCAAAGTCTGGTTTGGGTACATTGCGGTTGCGATTTGATTTTAATCAGCCTGGGGTAAGAGATGTTCTGAAAATCATGGGACCTGCTACCTTTTCCTCTGGGATGCTGCAAATCAACCTCTACACAGATTTGTTTTTCGCATCTTTGATTCCCACTATCGGGGTTGCTGCTGCTTTAAATAATGCATCTTTACTGGTGCAAACTCCTTTAGGAATCATTTCTAACATGATTTTGGTTCCTTTATTACCGATGTTTGCCCGACTTGCTGACCCGAATAATTGGGATGAATTAAAATTACGCATTCGCCAAGGTTTATTGCTTTCAGCTTTCACTATGCTGCCTTTGGGCGCGTTGATGATCACGCTTTCTGTGCCAATTGTCCGCATAGTCTATGAACACGGTGCTTTTGAGGAAGCAGACTCAGCGCTGGTGTCTTCTCTACTAATTGCCAACGGAATTGGCATGTTTGTTTATTTAGGACGTGATGTCCTGGTGCGGGTGTTTTATGCTTTAGGCGATGGCGATACACCTTTTCGCATCAGCATGATTAATATCTTCTTCAACGCCGTATTTGATTACCTTTTAATTAAACCTTTTGGCGCTCCCGGCTTGGTTTTAGCAACTGTGACTGTAAATTGCAGTTCAGTATTAATGCTGTTATTTTTACTTAATCGCAAGTTAAATGGATTACCTTGGCGCGAGTGGAGTTGGCCGTTTTTGGGTTTGATAGCCGCTAGCATGGCAGGTGGGATAGCCAGCTTTGCGACTCTAGAACTTTCTCAGCACTATTTAGGTAAAGAAGGTTTGCTGATTCTGCTGCTTGAGTTGTCTGTATCTGGTGTAATCGGGATTGCCATTTTTGGTGTCATTGCCTCATGGATCAGATTACCAGAGGTGAATGTTTTTGTCTCTCGTCTGAGTCAGCGGTTTTTGAAGAAGTAGGATTGGATAGTGGATAGTGGTTAAGAGTAATTTTGGACAACGCTCCAACTAAGTAGTTCAACACGCTGCACGAACGTAGGGGAGAAACGATTTTGACAAAGCTAGGACTTACGCACTATACAAATTAACCATAATGTGAATATAGTTGCTCTCTAATCCTGGTTTGTTTAGGTCGGGAAGTGCAGGTTTGGACATATACACCGGATTGTCACTACAGCTACGAGCGCATTCGCTATCTTTAAGCATCGACAAATACCCAAGCATTGCCCCTTTAAAGAACTTCACCTTTATTGACGGATTAACGCTTTTCCTCGTCGTAAAAGCTAAGGGAAGAAAATACAAATATACAGAAAAATTAAAGGTAAAAATAATGACACACTGTTTGTTTGCACCATTTACAGTGGAAGGAGCTTGCAACCGAACAGTTTTTGAAACTTGGCTCGAAACTTGCTTGGTTCCTCACCTAACACCTGGACAAGTAGTGATAATGGATAATGCGACTTTTCACAAAGGAGGAAGCATTGATAAATTAATACAGGATGCAGGAGTTGAACTTATTTACTTACCGCTTTATTGACCTGACCTGAACAAAATTGAACGATGTTGGTCATGGCTAAAGAGTCGAATTCGCTCTTCAGATAGAAAACTTTGATAGTTTAGGAAATGCCATAGAGCATGTCCTACGTTTAGTGTCCTAACCAATCTGGCTACTGCTATTATATATAGTGGTGAGCGATCAGGTGATGACTGCTACTCTGTTGTAATCGGCAATTTTAACCAATCGCTTAGTTCATAAGCTAACCAGTCGAGTTCCGGTTCAGTGAGCCGACCGTAATTCCCAAGCCTAAAAGTTTGCGTCCCTCCTATCCAAACAATAATTTGGCACTGAAGCTTACCTCTGTAACCTTTTTTAAAGGAGCGCTTGACGTATTCTAGATGACTGATAGCCTGCCTTAACCCCTGAACATTCTTAGATTTGTACTCAACTAACATCTCAGGCTCGTAGGTAAAGAAAAATTTCTGCTGATTGATACGGAGCCGGACTCGTATAAACGTGTCCGGAAGAAGGAATATTGCTCCAAAAAAGGTAAACATCCAAGACGAGATTAGGACAAGAGATATTGGTTGTCCTATTTGTTGTGACACTTGGTATGGTAAGTAAGTAAGTCCTGGCAGAACAGTGAGGTAGAGGAGTGCAATAAAAAACCGCAATCCAGTATCAGAGTTAAGTCCCTTCGCAGGGATGAGGATCTCTAGAGAATTCGCGTCTTTAGTCAGCAAAATTTTGCTACCTGGCGGCTTATGAACAACTAGAGGAGCGCTATTTTTTGTGAGTTGTTCCTGTTCCAGTGCTTGCAGTGCTTCAAAGGCAGAAGTACTGCGCCGATCTAAACTGGGTTCACACATGCACCTTAACCAATTGGCAAAGGCAGGACTGAGATTGGCTACCTGCTCAAACTGAATCCGTCCATCCTTCTGGGGTAAATCAGCTGGATGTGAACCCGTTACCAAGGCAATTAAAGTAGCTCCTAAGCTGTAGAGGTCAGAGGCTGGAACTGTGCGTCCGCCAAATTGCTCCGGTGGCATATAGCCATAGGTTCCTACCACTGTAATGGTTCCCCCTTCCTTGGCAGCAAGAGTCTGCACAGAGCCAAAATCTACTAGGTGGACTTCGCCAACACTATTGCCAGAGCAATTTGTCAGCAGAATATTGCTGGGCTTGATGTCGCGGTGGATAACTGGAGGCTGACGCCCATGCAAGTAAATGAGGATGGACAAAAGGGCGATCGCTATCTCCTTAACTTCTACTTCACTAAATGTACGTCCAGCTTTGAGATGTTCGTCTAGCGATTTTCCTTCCACATAGGTTTGTACGAGGGCAAATCCTTTGCCGTTTGGTGAATCTAGCTCAAAGTAGTTGAGGTAGCTGGGAATGGCTCTATGGGATATAGCTTTGAGGGTTTCTGCTTCACGCTCAAACAGCTTTAGATGCTGCCATTCAAAGTCATTGCTGAACAACAGCAGCTTGACCACAACTAATTCCTGAGTTTTGAGGTCACGGGCTAACAGCGTTTGTCGCCCAGCATTTTTTCCTAGTTGCTGCACTACCTCGTAACGAGCGTTTAGGACTCGATCGTTCATGCTTTTTTCTTTTGTTGCTAGCTTTTACTAGTTTCCATAGCTTTACACAGTTGCTGTGTTATGTAAAAAACTGGTGAGCGATGTAGTAGCGACAAGCAGCAAGGAACAGCGGCAACGCTCCTCTGTTGTCATCTACAATTCTAACCAATCGCTGTAAATCTATTCAGTGCCAAAAATTCTGTGATGGCTGCAGATTTTTTACATAAGCTCTCCTAAATGAAAGATATATGGCAGCAGTTACCCAGTTGGTAGAAGAGGGCGATCGCCTGTCATGGTCGCTGTTTTCGCTATTCCATATTTAGTGTTGTTTGTCAATGCGTAAGTTCTATAAGCGTCAAAATCAGTTTAGACACACCTTACTCATTATGGTGTCAACATAAGCGATCGCTTTTGTCAACGCCGTTTTAGCGTGTGACAAATGTGATACACAGAGGGGAGCAATAGGAAAAGCGCTCAATTCCTAATAAATAAGAGCGTGCTAACATTTAGGCTTTAGGCGCGAACATCTTTCTGCAATTAGGAATTCTTAGCAAATGCGAAAGCTTTGAACTCGATGGCATCATGGCTGCAAAACAGCCGCACCTCACTACTGTGGTCGAGCGACAGGGTACGCAACCGTTCTTGATTATAAAGTCGAGTCTTGCGGTCTACCTCCATCAACCATTGATAGGCACGCAGACCTGGTGTGCAACGCGGTTTGGCGGTTCCCATTTCCTCCCGATAAAAGTAGGCATCCCCCGCATGTAAAAGCCAACCTTCTGATGTCTTGATGGCGATGCCAGCATGACCCCGCGTGTGACCTGCGAGCGGGATGAGGAGAATCTCAGGTGGCAGTCCGTCGAGGTCGCGCACTGCCTCGAAGCCGAACCAAGGTTCGCCAGAGGGCGAATAGTACTTCCAGTGTTTTACTTCATCCCATTGACCTGGACGATAGCGTTCAGATGCGATAAAGCCGCGCCTACTTTTTGCTGCCTCAATCTCAGTCAGCATTACATGCACGGTTGCCTCCGGAAAATCCTCTAAGCCCCCTGCATGGTCGAAATCGAGATGGGTAAGCACTATGTGACGCACATCGCGCGGGTTCAAGCCAAGCTGCTCGATTTGAGCGATCGCCGTGTATTTTTGTTCAAACTGTATGCGATTCAAATTCATGAAGAACGGGCTGAGTCTTGATAATGGCGCTTTGATATCCCGCTCACCGAAGCCCGTATCGATGAGAACCAGTCCCTGATTTGTCTCGACGAGCAGGCAGTGGCAGACGAGACAGGCTGTTAGCCCGCGACTAAAGCCGTCGAAGAGTGCCCCGCCAATCGGACACATGCAACCGCAATTAAGATGATGAATACGCATAAATCATTCCCCCATCGCATCAATCTCTCTTAAAGACGAAAAAGTATGGACAATCAACATACTTAGGGGTGAAAAAATTTATTACTTGGATTTTGATTGTTTTAATCGCTCTCGTCACTTTTGCTGTCTTAGTCTAAAGTCCAGTAACAACCAAAACTTGAAATTTATCAGCGTGTTCACCCAGTCGGGTGAAATATTTTAACCCGCTCAGGCTATCCAAAAGTGCGAGGTTACATTTCGTAAAAAAAGAGATTCTAGTACTAGAGAACATTGATTGAACTTAATTTCTAGTCAGGAAGAACTTATGAAACTTGCAAAATTCGCAGCCTCTGCACTCGCTGTTGCTTCTGTTATCTTTAGTGCGGGAATTGCTAGCGCTCAAACACCTCAAACCGCTGAAACACTAGGTATGAAGGGTAGCTACATCGGTGCTGGTGTTTCTGCTGGCGTCACCAATGGCGGAAGACAAAACGAT
Organism: uncultured bacterium; assembly: GCA_964245695.1. GTDB lineage: Bacteria > Cyanobacteriota > Cyanobacteriia > Cyanobacteriales > Nostocaceae > Hassallia. Next base: position 5,745 of record CAXTNZ010000254.1, read on the forward strand.
GCCGCTTTATTAGGTGGAAATATTCAAGGACGCGCTGCTATTCCTAATGCACCTGTTTCAGTACGGGGTGCCGTTTTGTTTGGTGGTGATGCTACCGCAGCTATGCCCCTAGTAACTTACGATGCGCCGATCGCTAAAAATACTAACGTTTACGTTGGTGGTGGTTACTCGTTTGTCACCGATGAAGGTAAAGCTACCCAATTGGGAAACAAGAATACACCTGTAGTAACCCTTGGTGCTGAATCAGAAGTTGCCAAAAACACGGTTGTGTATGGCGATGCTAAGTGGGGTATTGACGCTTACAAAGACAGCAATGCTGGTGCTTTAAGCTTGCAAACTGGTGTTGGTTTCCGCTTCTAATTTTAATGACTGATACTAAGATGCAGTCATTTCACTTGGCGGAAATAATTATTAAAGGACGCGGAACAAAGGATTTATCATCCGCCTCACCGTGTCCTTTAAAATGTGCATATAGCAGTCCTAAATGATTTGTGAAATCCTCTTCTCTTTCTTTTCTTTGCGTCCTTTGCGTCTTTGCGGTTCGTTTAAAAAATAATTCTCACAACTCACATAGCATTGCTATAATAGATGCTATTGTTAACAAATATAAAATCTAATTTAAATATATATTCACTTAATTATATTAAGCTAAGTTGCTTTGTTCTTGTTCAAAAGCAACTTTAGAGAATTCTGGTTCAACTGCCGTTAGATGCTTTTCCAAAATTGCCAAATTGCGGATGTTAGACTTATAGACAGCATCAAACATGTCACCCACCAAAGGCACTGTACCAACGACGGCTTCCAAACCAACGTTAAAAATCATTTGCCTTAAGTCTTGGTTGGGAATACCGACGCGGGTTGCTAAATATATTATATAAGCCGAAAATGCTGTACTAATTAAGTCACCAGCACCAGGAACAAGACCAAGAATTGGGTCTAACCCAAAGCGAAAGCGTGTCCCAGGAATACCTATGGATGTATCCATGAGGCGGCTGAGTTTACGAATGCGGTTGAGAGTAGCTAGGCGTTTAGTAGTGTCCATAATTTACAATATTTGCACTTTTGTTTGATTTTCGTCTTGTACCGTTAGAAAGAGTCAGGAGTCAGGAGTTGTAAACGGGCAAAAACTTGAGAAATATAGCTTAATGACTTTTTAAGTATAAAGTTTATTTTCTAATTTTCAGGCGCTAATCCTAAAAACCAGGATAAAATAACTAAAAATTAAGAGGGAAAGAGAACTTGTGGTGATGACACCCAACATTCCCAAATTACCGCTGCCACTTCCACTTTTGGGTTCTGAAGTTGGTACTTTTACTGAGTATACAGTAACTCAACGGATGCCTGCGATCGCACGCCGAGTCATCGCTGAAAATAATTTCCCGGAAAATATTAATGCTTGTTTGAAACAGCTAGCCAGTGAGTTACCATCAGAACCTTTATCGCCTCTTTTACATGATACTGGTGTTGATTTTTCAGCTTGGATAAAATATCTAGAACCCTATCACGGTCAGCGTTGGCTGGATGTTCCTTGGTTCTTGGCAGAAACTTATTTTTATCGACTAATTCTAGAAATTACCAATTATTTTCGTCCTGGTGAATTGCAAGGTGTCGATCCATTTCAATTACAGAAAAATAAAGGTTTAGAAACATCTCTTGACTCAATCATACCTTTGTGCATTCAACTTAATCAATGGTTAACTGATACACAAAAAGAGGAGGAGTTAAATGAAACAGCTTTGAATGCTTTGTTATATTTCGCGCTGTGGGGAAATCGTGTTGACTTGAGTTTGTGGTCAGCATTGGAAACTGACCGCAGTCGTTTTGATATTCAAAGTCAACAAGCTCACATTATAGTGGATGATGCCGCCAAAGTCACGGAATTGTTAGCCAGTAAAGATAAACGCATTGACTTTGTGATAGATAATGCTGGTTTTGAACTGGTTTGCGACTTATGTTTGGTGGATTTTCTCTTAGGTAGTGGTGTAGCAAGTCAAGTTAAGTTGCATTTGAAGCCTCACCCGACTTTTGTCTCTGATGCCATGATTAAAGATGTGCTGTATACAATCGAGTTTTTAGCAGCTTATAGTCATGAGCATGTTACATCTTTTGCCAAGCGGTTGCAAGAAAACATAGCATCAGGGCGGTTAGTTCTGTGTGAAGATTATTTTTGGACATCACCTTTAGCTTTTTGGGAAATACCCGACACACTCAAAAGTGAGTTATCAGCCGCGAATTTGATCGTAATTAAAGGTGATGCGAATTATCGCAGATTATTAGGCGATCGCCACTGGGATTTTACCACCAACTTCGCAGATATAGTATCTTACCTACCCGTCCCCATCGTCGCTTTACGCACTCTCAAGTCAGAAGTCGTCGCTGGGATAAAACCGGAAGTTGTTGAGGAAGTAGCAAAATCTGACTCTGCTTGGCTGACAAATGGACAGTGGGGTGTTATCCAGTTGGGAGACTAGTACCGCTTCTCCTTCAAAGACGCTTTTCTGCGAGAGGCTGACACAACATGTATTTGGGGGCTTTCAATACTTCCAGCCTTTTCTTGTAATTAAGAACAATAAATAGAGAGGTTTGCACTGAGGCTTCGCGCGGAATTGGCGATTGGCGATTTAGATTTGAAGTTCTTCTCCCAGTCCCCAGTCCCCCTTCGCCAATAATGTAACTTCGATTACTTTCACCATATCTTCATATGTTCAAGGCAAACTGCAATAAATGTGACAAACTTGATACAAATAAATTTGTTAAGAATAGTAACTATAGTTTGAAAAAAGGAAACATTTCTTATGGCAAAATCACTTGACAATCAGCCACCTCATCACGTAGTTATCGTTGGTGGTGGTTTTGGTGGACTTTATGCGGCAAAAGCCCTCGCTAAAAGTTCGGTAAACGTTACTCTGATTGATAAACGGAACTTTCACCTATTTCAACCACTTTTGTACCAAGTAGCCACAGGTGCGCTATCCCCCGCTGATATTTCCTCACCACTGCGAGCGGTACTCAGTAAGAGTAAGAATACAAAAGTGCTACTAGGCGAAGTGAATGATATTGATCCAGAAGCACAAAAAGTGATCATGGGCGACGAAGTAGTATCTTACGATACGTTAATTGTCGCTACAGGTGCAAAGCATTCTTACTTTGGTAAAGACGACTGGGAAGAATTCGCCCCTGGTTTGAAAACCGTAGAAGATGCGTTGTTAATGCGTCGTCGCATCTTTACGGCGTTTGAAGCCGCCGAAAAGGAAACAGATCCAGAAGTGCGGCGTGCCTGGTTAACATTTGTAATTGTCGGTGGTGGTCCGACTGGTGTAGAATTAGCTGGTGCGATCGCTGAATTGGCATACCACACCCTCAAAGAAGATTTTCGCAACATCGACACTTCCGAGGCTCAAGTTTTGCTTCTCGAAGGCATGGATCGCATTCTCCCACCCTTTGCACCAGAATTATCAGCCGAAGCTGAAGCATCCCTAGGGCGGTTGGGTGTCACGGTACAAACAAAAGCTCTGGTAACGAATATTGAAGATGATATCGTTACCATCAAACAAGGCGATGAAGTGACAGAGATTGCCGCAAAAACGGTATTATGGGCGGCAGGTGTAAAAGCTTCGCCAATGGGAAAGGTTTTGGCAGAAAGCACAGGTGCTGAATGCGATCGCGCTGGACGAGTCATCGTTGAACCTGACTTGACTATCAAGGGACATCCGAATATTTTTGTAGTTGGCGACTTAGGGAATTTTTCCCATCAAAATGGCAAACCCCTACCCGGTGTCGCACCCGTAGCGATGCAAGAAGGAGAATACGTAGCGAAACTTATTCAACAGCGGCTTCAAGGTAACATTTTGCCACAATTCCATTATGTTGATCGCGGTAGTTTAGCGATGATTGGGCAAAATTTAGCCGTTGTGGACTTGGGTTTTGTCAAACTTACAGGTTTCTTGGCGTGGCTATTTTGGCTATTGATTCACATCTACTTCTTAATTGAGTTTGACAGCAAATTAGTAGTAATGATTCAGTGGGGCTGGAACTATTTCACTCGAAATCGCGGCGCAAGATTGATTACCGGTAAAGAAATACTCCAGCAAATAGAAGTTGAAGACAGCAACGGTTATTATAAACCAATAAAAAATAGACAGGCGATTAACGTTTAGAGAACAGGGGAGTGGGGGAG
>CAXTNZ010000255.1:0-4260 GCA_964245695.1 uncultured bacterium
CCTCTCCCCTTCTCTCCTTGCAACGATTTAATCACCGCTACTTTTTCATCGGGTCGGACTTCGGCAAAGATGTTATTGATATTAACTTGAGAAGCGATCGCTTCTGCGGTTTGTCGATTATCTCCGGTAAGCATCACCACTTCTAAACCCATTTTTTGTAGTGCTTTCACCGCATCTTGTGATGAAGGTTTTAAGGCATCAGCAATGCCCATCAACCCTTCTATTTTGCCATCAACAGCAATCCAGACGACTGTTTTACCAGCAGCTTCCCAGACTGCTTTGTACTCCTGAAAATAACTTGTATTAATACTTAATTCTTCCAACCAGCGCTGTGTACCGATTTGTACTAGCTGATTTCCCACAACACCTTGCACACCGCTACCGGCAATAGCTTGAAAATTCTCAGCTTCGGGGAAATTAACTTGTTGCGATCGCGCATAATTCACAATAGCCTCAGCTAAAGGATGTTCAGAATTACGTTCCACCGCTGCGACTAACCGCAAAAGCTTCATTTCATTATTATTCGCAGTACCATTAACAGTTACAAAGTCGGTAACAGTCGGTTTACCCTCAGTCAAAGTCCCGGTTTTATCCAGCACAATCGTTTTAATTTTGTGCGCCATTTCTAAGCTGGTTGCATCCTTAATTAAGATGCCATTTTCTGCACCTTTCCCAGTTCCCACCATCACAGAAGTTGGTGTAGCCAAACCCAAAGCACAAGGACAAGCGATAATCAACACACCAACCGTAGTAATTAAAGATAAACTCAGATTACGTGTGACACTAAACCAAATAATGAAAGTAACAACAGCAATAATAATTACTGCTGGCACAAACCATCTAGTTACCTGATCTGCTAATCTTTGAATTGGTGCGCTGCTTCCTTGCGCTTGTTGAACCAGTTGAACAATTTGCGCTAAAAACGTATCTTTCCCGATTCTTGTTGCCCGAAATTTAAAGCTACCTGTCTTATTAATTGTCGCTCCAATTACCTCATCACCTGGTACTTTTTTATTAGGCAAACTTTCACCCGTCACCATCGATTCATCAACTGTAGAATTACCTGAAATCACTTCACCATCAACCGGAATTTTCTCACCCGGACGCACTAAAATTACATCATCAATTCTTACTTCTTGAATGGGAATATCAATTTCCTTGCCGTTGCGAATTACTCTCGCATCTCTAGCTTGCAAGCCGATAAGTTGGCGAATTGCCTCAGAAGTTTGCCCCCTAGCGCGACTTTCTAACAACTTTCCTAAAGATATTAAGGTAATAACTACCGCTGCTGTTTCATAGTAAACCTCTGGCATTAAGCCTTGATTCACAAAAAAGTGGGGAAAAATAGTAGCAAATAAAGAATAGAAATAAGCTGCACTTGTACCCATAACAATTAGCGTGTCCATCGTCGCAGAACGATTTTTTAAAGCTTTCCAGCTATTTATATAGAACTTATAACCGCACCAAAATTGCACAGGTGTAGTTAAAATCAATTGCAACCAAGGATTATGTAACCATGCAGGAATAAAAGCTAAATGTAAGTTAATCATCATTGGCAGTGAACCGACTACCAGTAAAATGCTAATTACTGCTGCTACTGCTAGCTTAATTTTAAAGTTGCGTAATTCGGCAAGACGAACAGCTTTTTGGGCATCATCTTCCCCAGTCATCATGTCTTCGTCTTCTAGAGAATAAGCCGAATATCCTGCCTCCTCCACTGCTGATTGAATTTGCTTTAAATTAGTTTTGCGGGGATTATATTTGACTACAGCTTGTTCGGCACCAAAGTTGACGTTACATTCACTTATGCCTGTAATCGAGAGAATCGTTTTTTCGATTCTTTTAGCGCAAGAGGCACAACTCATGCCTCTAAGTTTGAGTGTGAGGGTATCCATATTCAACAATTCAAAATTCAAAATGCCTAAGTCGTAGGATAGAAAGGCATTTACGCATGTATCATGATTCCGATTATTTCGGTGTGATAACGCATCATCTTTAGTGCGTTCAACTACATTAAAGTACCCTACGAATGTCAGCTTTACTAAAACTATTGTAAAATCTCTAGTTAGGTGGAGAGTCAAGCAATTAGATGCAGAATTTTGTTTAGCACCTACCCTTCTAGGGTAGGGCTACACAAACCAAGCCTGCCGACCCAGGCTTTGTATGTTTAGCCTCAGGCTTTAGCCTGAAGGCTGGTGATGTGAAGATGCATATTTTAGCTTGATTTTTATCTATCTGTAGTGTGATAAGTTGAGAAATCTACCGTGTTAACTAAAGATAATCAACTGCTGTTAATTGGTCAGGTAACAGCCAAAAGCAAAGTCCCCATTAGGACAATTCGCTATTATGAAAGTCTCGGTCTACTTAAATCATCTGGACGAACCGAGGGAAACTTTCGGCAATTTTCCGCAGATGTACTTAGCCGATTGTCATTTATTAAACGCGCTCAAAAGTTGGGGCTGAGTCTGGAAGAGATTGGCGAAATATTGGAAGTTTATGATGGTGGAAAACCAGCGTGCGATCGCATTGAAGAAAAGCTAGAAGATAAAATATCAGAGATTGACCGTCAGATAGAACAATTGTTAACTTTGCGAGGCGAATTAAAAGGAGTACTATCAGGATGGGAAAGTTTACCAATCAAGCCAGAAGATACAATTTGTCCCCTGATTGAGAAAACTTGATTGGCAAGTGAAAATCTCAAATATTAACTAATTCTGTTTAATTTGCGCTTTAGCGTCAAACTTGCACCTAAAGCGCCAAAAGCTATTAACCCCAAAGTGAAACTTGGTTCAGGAACAGCCGCAATACTTAGTTTATTAATTCCAAAAGGACGATTTGACACAGAACTACTAAAAACCAGCCGCTTAATATTAGCAATGTCGCTGCTAACACCAAGGAACACAGCAGAATTATCCAACGCTAACGAGGAAACTGCATCCAAAGAAAAAGTCCCCAGTTCTTGATTTGCGTCATCAAAAGCAGAAACAAATGCTTTATATGGATTTAGTTCAAAAGCTACAGCTAGTTGAGTACCAGCGCTTTTCACAGGTTTATCAAAGGTAATACTTAAAGAACCCGGATTTCCATCTAGGGGAGGATTGAATTTAGCTCCTGTGAACAAGATATAATCGCCACTGGCAAAATCAGTTGCTATACCGGGTGCAGGTAAAGTGTGAAAAACTAATGGTGAGCTAATACCCGGTTTAGGAAGGGGAATATCTACATTTAAACTTAAACCCCGTTGAGATGTAGCTAAAAAAGAATTAGGCAAAACGTTGAAAGGATTCGCTGCACCTAAACTAGACCAATCTACTTGATCGTTACCTTTTAAAGCAGCCCTATCAGTAATAAATGTAATGGCTCTAACTGGTAGGGGAAAAACTGCAACTAAACTTGTGAGTGCTGCAACTATAGTCGCAGACAAACCTTTATTTGAAAAGTTGATTAATTTGCTTTCCATATTAAAGTCTTTGGTAAATACTTCCTTGGGAGAAAAAGATGTATAAAGAACATTACTACACTTGTCACTTGAGATAAATATGTGTTAAAAAGGTTATTGATAACTTTACTAAGTCTTCATATATAATTCGTCTTCCCCATACTTCTGGGAACTGACTCTTCACACAACACCAGACGCGGCTGCTGAACTTAAGTCTCCTAATCTCTTCAACATTGCGTTTGCATGTCGCCGATTTGACAATCGATGAATTTCTGGCAAAACGCGATCGCCCAGGAGCGTTGGCGAAGATTCTTCCTGTCGCAGACAAGCGATCGCGTTGTGGAGCGGTTCTCGTTTATGCTCTTGTACCCGTAGGGCTATTCTGTGCTGTGCCACTACACTGAGATTAACTGGGGTAGACTGCATCAGACTGCGAGAAGAACGCAGAATTGAAGAAGCACCCGCCGCCTACAAGTCGATTCAGTCGGTGATGGATGTGCAGGTAGAGGCAGAAATGGTGGATATTGTGGCGCGTCTGAGTCCGGTGTTGACCTTTAAAGCGTAGTTGGATTACCTAACAGCGTAGGGTGCGTTAGCACTTCTCGTAACGCACCCTTACATAAAATAATTGGAATTTCTATCTCAAAACTGCATAAGTTAATTTCAACTCATCTATTAAGAACTAGAAGGAAGGCAAACAAGCTTAACTTCCCGCTCAAATTTCATACGTTAGTTATCTGTTAACTGACAGTACGAGCGGGGCAATATTAATTCACAAATCAACCAGATTTTAAGGAAAAAACAGTCATGAACTCTGAAAA
>CAXTNZ010000255.1:4360-9799 GCA_964245695.1 uncultured bacterium
CTAGTCAGCCTAACTGTATTGTCAACTTAATGGCTATCGTCTCAACTTCAAAAATCCTTGAGTTGACAACACCACTCCTAATAAAGCTTTAGTAAAGAGCGAAGCCCAGATTACCGACATTGATGTAGTCTACTTAATGGTGCAGCGTCACCGTATTAAGTACATGCTACTTCGCATCGAGGGGTACAATATTGGGGATGAATACTTTTTGGGGCTGGTTTCCAGGGCTAGGAGTTGCAGTAATAGGCGCTACAACAGCTTTTTCTGCAAACTGTGCTATCGCCCAAATTACTCAGGATGGCACTTTACCTAATAATTCGAGTGTTAGGGAACAGGACAACATCAGATTCATTGAGGGAGGAACTCAAGCTGGAAACAACCTGTTCCACAGCTTTAAGGAGTTTTCTGTCCCCACTGGGACTACTGCTTACTTCAATAATGCCTCAGATATTCAGAACATTATTAGCCGGGTGACGGGTAAGTCTATTTCTAATATTGATGGCATCCTTAAAGCTAAAGGCACTGCCAACCTGTTTCTGATTAATCCCAACGGCATTATTTTCGGTCCCAATGCCTCTCTAAACATCGGCGGTTCATTTGTGGCGAGTACTGCCAGTAGTCTTAACTTTGCCGATGGTATCAAGTTTAGTGCCACAAATCCCCAAACCACACCTTTGCTGACAGTCAGTGTTCCCATTGGTTTACAATTTGGAGCAACTGCAAATCCTATTCGCAATCAATCTCAAGCAAGTCCAGATGGCGCAACTAATATCTATGGTGAACCCGTTGGTCTACAGGTGCAGACTGGCAAAACCTTGGCACTTGTAGGCGGCGATGTGACGTTGGAGGGAGGAAGTTTAACGGCAGCAGGGGGACGAATTGAGCTAGGAAGTGTCGCAGGCAATAGTCTGGTCAGTCTGAACCCAACAAATCAAGGTTGGGTTTTGGGGTATGAAGGTGTTCAGAATTTCCAGAACATTCAACTCATCCAGCGAACCGTTGATAATCCTAAGATTCCATCTACTGTAGATACTGGTGGCAAAGATGGCAGTGGTTATATCCAGGTGCAGGGCAAGTCCGTGGAACTAATTGGCGATCTTGTAAGGTTGATAAATCAAAATACGGGTGTCGCAGATGGCGGAGACTTAACCATTACTACTGGGAAATTAATTGTTCGGGATGGCGCACAAGTATTAACTTCTACTGTAGGCGAGGGTGCGGCGGGAAATTTAACCGTACACGCCTCTGAGTCAGTGGAGCTGATTGGTAACGTTAATGATCATCCTAGTGCATTGACTAGTGGAACTGGCGCTGCCGGAAAGGCGGGTGACATAAGTATCGACACTAAGAGGCTGCGTATCCAAGATGGGGCACAAATATCAGCAGAGACTACTGGATATATAGAAAACCAGTCCACTTCTAAGCAATTTATACCAGCTACAGGAAAAGGAGGGAATTTGACTGTAAACGCCTCCGAGTCTGTAGAGCTTATTGGAACCTCCGCAAAGCGTTTTTCCAGCGGCTTGTTTGCTGGGACTAAAAATTCTGCATCTGCCGGAAACTTGACGCTAAGTACTGGGCAATTGATTGTCCGGGACGGGGCTACAGTAAGTGTGAACAGTCAAGTTGCAAAGGATGTCATCTACCCAGAGAATGCGCGCAATCTAGGAAAAGCAGGCAACCTTGAGGTACAAGCTCGCTCCATCCGCCTGGATAACCAAGGAAAACTCACAGCTGAAACTGACTCAGGTCAGGGTGGGAATATTACGCTACAGGTGCAGGACTTATTACTGATGCGCGGCAAGAGTCAAATATCCACTAATGCAGGCAAAGTAGGGGTTGGTGGAGATGGTGGTAATATCACCATCAATGCTCCGTCGGGCTTCATCGTCGCTAAACCACAAGAAAACAGCGACATCACAGCCAATGGTTTCACTGACTCTGGTGGCAGAGTCCAAATCAATGCTACTGGTATTTTTGGCATAGTGCCGCGTAGTCGAGAAGACTTGACAAGACTATTGCGAACCAACGAAGCAACCAAGCTAGACCCTCAACATTTAGCAACAAGCGACATCACGGCAATTTCCCAGACAAGCCCGACTTTAAACGGTGTAGTAAATATCAATACACCTGATGTAGACCCTAGCCGTGGCTTAGTCAACTTGCCCACAGAACCAAGTCCTCCGAAACTAGCTCAAGACTGTAAAGCAGTAGCTGAAAATCAAAGCGAATTCATCATTACCGGAGGCGGCGGTTTGCCACCCAACCCTAGAGAAGTTCTCACAAGTAACCCCGTGTATGTAGATTGGGTGTCCTTGGACGATGCTAATACAAAGTTGCATTCAGTTGTGGGGACTGACACGGGCACACGGGGACGCAGGGACAGACAAGAGCAAAGCAGCAGAGGAGAGAATGCACAAAAGAGAAATTATGTCAATTACCCCACTCAAATTGTGGAAGCACAGGGGTGGATAATTGATAGCAATGGTGACGTGGTTCTGGTCGCTACTGCACCGACTGTGACGCCCCGCAGTCCCTGGTTTCGCCCTGCATCTTGCGCTGCATCACACTCGGCTGACTAAGAAAATTTGTCAACTTTTTGACAAAGCAATCAATGCCGTGCAGGGGAATGGCAAAGTATTAGCACAACGTCAATGGTGTTTGCAAAACTTCTTAAATAGTCCGAGAAAGGCGATCGCCTTCAATTCTGTTACTAGCTTGGCAGATTAAACATCCCAGGCTTGATAAATAGTTTGCGTTCCTCAACGCGCTCAAATAACTATAGCAATAAGTGGCAAAGATGAGGCAATTAAGCCTTCAGGCTGAAGCCCAAGAACCTAAAGGCTGCCAGTAGCAGCCTTTTTCCGTGTAGCCGCACCAAGCGTGGGTAATGGGTGTTAATACATAAGTATTGCCCCGGAACCCAATTCCTCTTAAATCAGTCTGCATAAATTAAAGAAGCGACACCTATTAATTACTAGAATTCGTTCGTATACCTTTTAAATAATACTAAGACATCCGCCTTTCAGCCTTATTTCACCTTTTTTTATTTATATCTAAAGTTTAATTGACAACTTCACTCAAAATAAAAATAGCCAATTTTAATATATTACAGTTTATAACTAAAAAAGAACTAGTTTAATTTGATATGAGGTGGCTTTCTACAGAGGAATTAAGATGAACCTGAAAATTTTGCTCAAACTCAAAATTATAGTTGCCGCAACTTTCATCATATCACTTGGTTTGGCAGAATACCTGCAAATGAGTGGTGTGATTAATAAAGCAATGGGGCAATCTCTTGTTCGCTTAGCGCAATCAACCTCTAGCCAACTTCCTAATTCTCAGCTACAGGCGGCGTTAGATCAGGTAGTCGCGTCTGAGAAAATACCAGGGGCAGTGATGTATGTATCTACTCCTGATGGTAGTTGGAATGGGGCATCTGGTGTGAGTAATTTGGAATCAAAAACACCGATGAAACCCGACGATGGCTTTGCAATTGCTAGCGCTAGTAAGACTTTTGTAGCGGTAGTTGTGCTGCAATTAGTTCAAGAGGGAAAAATCAACTTAGATAAAGCGATCGCCTTTTACCTTCCAAAAGATATCAGCGCCAATATTCCTTATAGCAACACTATTACAGTGCGTCAACTACTCAACCATACTAGTGGTGTTGCTGAATATCTCTCAACTCAGGGTTTTAATCAAGCTACTAAAAGCAGAAGCCGCCAACAACCTTGGATAGCAACAGAGGCAATTGAGTACATTTATAACCAAAAACCTAAAGCACCTCCAGGAAAGAAATATTCTTACACAGATACTAATTATATTCTCTTAGAACTTATTGTGGAGCAAACCACGGGCGATACTCTCGCCCAAGTAATCCGCAGTCGCATTTTAAATCCCTTAAAGTTGACAAATACCTACACAGAATTACAAGAATCCGGACCCGAAGACATAGCTACAGGTTACGGCGATCGCAATAAGGATGGCAAGTTACATAGTTTCGCCCAAATCAATGATGGCAACGGTTTGGGAGATGGGGGATTAATTTCAACTGGCGAGGATTTAAGTAAGTTTGTTCAAGCTTTGTTTGCCCAGAAAAACTTACTTTCCCCGGAAATGATGAAAGAAATGTTCACATTTGTTGATGGAACTAACAAGGAGTATGGGCTGGGTATAGAACGTTTCAAAACGCCTTTTGGAAATGCTTTGGGGCATAGCGGCAGCGCTTACGGTTTCGTATCCATCATGTTATACCTACCAAGTAAAGACACTACTGTAGTTGTACTGGCGAATAAACAAGGTGTTGATCCGAAAGCGATCGCCATGAAAGGTTTACAAGTCGCCCTTAAAGGTAATTCAAAATAGCTTGCTCCCGGTAGAACTGGGTGCAACGGCGACACACATATATAAGAGTTCAATTGCATTAATATTCATTCAATTCAAAATTAAACTAAAAAATAGAAATACTCCCGAATTATTTCGGGAGCTTTACACAAGGAATAATAGTAAAATCACTTTTTGCTGTTGCAGACAAAATATTTCTGGAAAAGCAAAATTAGTTTAGCTTATTGAAACTATTGATTTTGCGTTTGCCTTAATTTATTTTGCTTTCGAGAAATTTATTGTTTATTTGCCAATTTATTCTACCAATTATAGAAACAGGGTTCTTTGCTTTTTATCCTTTTTGAAATCTAGGTAATTCTCTTCTGAAGGTTTCTAAGTATAAACCACTCTGTTTCCTACTCATTGATGGCATTTCTTGCCAGCATGTTCGGCAAAACCAGTAAACTTCTTTTTGGCGAATATGAGCCAAAAGTCGATGAGAACAGCAAGGACAAGTATTCATGGTTGTTGAAGTTATCAGAACGCGACATCAAAAGCAACAATGTATAGTTGGTGACAAATTATTTGCTACAAAGCCATTTAAATAATGCTATTTTTGTGTAGAAATCCCCTCAGCAGTAATACAGAAAATGAAAATAAAGTTTAGCTAAAATTGGAAAAATTCAGTGTTATTACGTAAATTAATCTAAATTTTATAAAGTTAATTAACATACAAAAGTGCTGTATGTGCAATTTGTTACAAAAACCGTGATTTTCACAGCAAAACTTTACAATAGACTTCCTGGCATTAGTTGGGAAAAGGGTAATACCAATTTACGCGCATTCGTGATACATATGAATATGAGCGTAGGGGCACGGCAGTGCCGTGCCCCTACATAGGTATTTCTATCACCGACAAAGTGAAATGGTATAAGGGAGGGTGAAAAAGATGGAATTTCCCTTTAGCCTTTCCCTTTTCCCCTGAATAAGTGCAAGAAGTCTAATATTTTTGTGGCATCACATCAAAACAAAAAGACGCAAAGTACTTCTGAGTGCCTTTGCGTCTTTGGCTGAAATATTCACCTATACAGTAGGGGGGGGGGGGGGGGCGGGGCC
>CAXTNZ010000256.1:0-9719 GCA_964245695.1 uncultured bacterium
TTAAAACTATACTTGTGCGAAGCGGGTTTTTTTTAAAAAAAAGGGTTAAAAAAATTGAATTTTCCATTTTCCTTTCCTCCGAAGGCAGCAAGTCGTACTTTTGTAATAAATTTAATTTTTATATACCAATTTCTGTTCTAATACTAAAAAATAGCCTCCCGAATTGCAGAAGGCTATGAGCAAGCTATGACAAACAAAAAATTTGCGTTTCTACTTGTCTTTGAATCTTAAATCGATGACAGTGGCATTGAAGTTGTAGTTAAAGCCTTCCAACTCAAATGGCATTCCAATTTTAACTTTACTGTTACCTAAAACTGGTCCATTTTCAGTAATTTGCGCTTTGCCTTCTAAGGTCAAAATCATATCTCTACTAAAATTGTTTGCTCTAGGATCGGGCAATTCTTTGATGGAACCATTAGGCTGGGGAACTCCTAGGGTTCTAGGTAGCTCTTGAATAGATTTAATCCCAATCTGACCGTAGGGTTGATTGCGGATAATAACGTTAGTTTTACCGCCTTTTGTAAACCCCTTTTCGTATAGCTGTTGAGGGTCGCGCACGTTCAGTCCCCGAACAACTAAGTCTACCTCGATGGGTACTATTTTAGAATTAATTTGGGCAACAGAACCAGAAGTTCCGGGAAAGACAAAGATGCCGAAGATTACTAGCAAAATTACCAGGGCGGCACCTAAATCGAGAAAGTTAATTTTACCGAATAAGCGACCTTTGGAATCTAAAAGAGCCATAAGCAGTTTTCAACAGATAAAAGCGGAGTAATTAATTGTTGCAGCAGGGTATCGTCGGGAACCGTCCCTACTTGGTAGGAACTAAAAGCGGCTGGGACTCTTGGTCATGCGACAGTTTATCATGACGCGCGGAAGTTGAGAGCAAACCGACTCAAGGACTTATCGCCATTTTCAGTTGCTGTGAAAAAAAGCGTTGTCTTCATAGGCTTGTAGTCTAAAAGCAGCGATAAAGACTGCCCAATCCCCCAGCCTTTGTGAAAATTATTTGGGGCTGTACAGGCGATCGCTTGTTTAGTATTGAGTAAAGAGATGCAACTTGGAACTCTCTAAATCCGTCCCATAATTTTAGGTTCTCCCAAAATACTCGTGTTTGCCGGATTATGATGAATTGGAAAGGCTTTTTTGTAAATTACCGTGTTTGGCGGCATCGCTGGATTTATCCGTTGATTTCGGTGGTAGTTGCCCTGAGTCTTTGCTTGACTACACCCCTACCAGGAAAAGCTCTAGACTTATTGCCTCTAATTTTCCAGGGTGCTCAGATATTTCAGCTTTCTAATATATCCGAGCGCCAAGAAGTTGACCTTGGTAAGCAGATTAATCAGCAATTGCAGGGCAGTGACATTCGTCTTTATCGTAATTCACAAGTAAATAGCTATGTCCGGGAACTTGGACAGCGTTTAGTGCCATATAGCGATCGCCCCGAACTTCCCTATACTTTCCAGGTAGTTGACGATGACGCTCTTAACGCTTTTGCCACTTTGGGCGGCTTTGTCTATATCCACACCGGTGTGCTGAAAGCCGCAGCAAATGAAGCGGAATTGGCAAGTGTGATCGGGCATGAAATTGGACACATTGGCGGAAAGCACGCACTCAAACAGATGCGGCAAAAAGCACTTGAAAGTGGTTTATTAACAGCAGCAGGCTTAGATCGAAATCAAGCGGTAGCCATTGGTGTACAAGTAGCTAGAAACCTTCCCCGCAGTCGTCAAAATGAATTTGATGCCGATCAAAGAGGATTAAGAACTTTGACACGCGCTGGTTATGCACAGTCGGCGATGGTTTCGTTTATGCAAAAGTTGGTATCAAAGAGTTCTACACCAGCGTTTTTGAGTACGCACCCCGGAACAGGCGATCGCATTGAAGCCCTCAAAAGTGCCATTAACGCCCAACCCAGCAATCGAAGTACAGGATTGGATAGTGCAGCTTATAAAGCGAATATTCGAGCTTTGTTGCGCTCTTAATACCGCCAAGGGGAGTCATTAGTCCTTTGTCAATTGTTATTAGTCATTAGTCATTCGAGAGAAACAATATTCCCCCATTTCCCCATCTTGGATTACACCAACTGCTTTTTGCCACGCTCAACCCCGATTAATTCTGGATCAATGGTCGTCACTGCTTCTTCTAAGGGCAGGGTGCGAACACAAAGCTTGTTGACGTTAACTTGATAAACGAGGCGATTTGTGATATCTAGTCCCGTCAACCAGCCACTCCGGGCATGATAAGCTCCAGTATCTATGTCTAGCCATCCGGCTCCTTGTGCCAGTTTACCTGGCGTTACTCCAGGTAGGGTAAAGGTGATGGTGTGACCGACGATAATCAGCTTATCCGGGAAGTAGGGCTTTTTCATGCTGTGAAATGCGTTTCGCACCCAGCAAAGCTGATCGGCGGTTTGTTCTGCTAAGGGAATTGAGGGATCAACACCAGCATGAGTTAACCAGATATCTCCCAAGTCAAGATATGTGGGCAAGCTGAGGAACCATTCTAGATGATCTTCGGGAATTGTCGCTTTTTTATAACTGGCTACGGTCGCTCTCCCCCCATTGCACAACCATGTTTGCATCGTTTGATTGGAGATGCCTTTACTTGTAAAAATATTTAACAACATCTGCTCGTGATTTCCCAGCAGACAGTGATAGTGATTATCTTTGACAAAATTTACTACTTGTGAACTTTGAGGTCCGCGATCAATTAAGTCTCCCAGAAAATACACTTGATCATCTGATTGCGGGGCGATCGCTTGTAATAGTGTCATTAAACCTTCATAGTGACCATGTACATCTCCAATTACAATCCGGCGGTGGTTCATTTCACTCATCAGCTTTTTGCTTGAATAATTTTGATTAATACTTCAGCTACAGTTTAAGCTGAATAAATTTCGGTTCAATAGGTAAAAAATACTTCCTAAATTTTATTTTCTTTTAATGAAAACCAGAGAAATAACCTTGTCTGGCGATCGCCTGTGAGGACGCTGCACAAGAGCTTAATTGCCAAATATATCTAGACCCGTAAGCAGTACAGCCAAGGTACTTTCAAAGCAGCATAAATCTTCATATATAAGTATAACTCTATACTAAATAAACTAGATAAACTAAATTGCATCTTTATTTACTTATATCATTTCACTTTAAGGTTGATACATATGGGCAAGCTCTTGAAGCTCTTGAAGCTCTTGACGCAGGGGAATTGAATTCTATCAGGAATGAGCGTGAAACGGTATTACCTCTAGGTAGCTTTGTCGCAAAAATTATTCTAAGTTGGATTTAGAAGCTTTGAAAACATCTCAAAATTAACTAAAGTCCTTAGAGAAGACAACGCCATAAAGCTTTGTTCGATTGAGACTACACCTAATCCCAACTGTATAAAGCTCAACCTCCTCGATGAGTAGATTAGCGCCAGAGCCGCGATTTTAACAAATGGTGTCAAATTTGTCAATTAAGCGATGGTTCAGCAGTTGCTCATGACTAAAGACTAAAAGTTAGCTTAGAATTTTCTCAGTTGCTGTATTGCATCAAATGGAGTTTCATTATGTCTGAACAGTTCTCTGCTGAAATTAGCTCGCGCATTTGCAAGCACATGAATGAGGATCATGCTAATGCTGTGGTTTTATATGCCCAGAATTTTGGTGGGTTAGTTAATGCGACAGCAGCAGAGATGCTAGCAATTGATGCTCAAGGCATGGATTTAAAGGCACAAGTGGATGGGGAAGCTGTGCCAGTTCGCATTCAGTTCGACCATATTTTAGCAGATGCGGAAGATGCTCATCACACTTTGATTGACATGGTGAAGCAAGCGCGAGTTAAAGGTAAGTAATATGAGTTGCGATCGCATTTTTGTTGGCACCGAGGAATGCGATTGTATCAGTTAGTCAATTTAAAAATTCCGTAAGCATTAATGTAGTCAAAGCTGTGGCTTGTGAATTAATTATGAAAACATTGTATGATGCTCAACAACGAACAGAGAAATTTTCGCGAGCGCTTTTCTTCTAGCAATGATTACAGAAAAGCGATCGCCTCAAGCTGGCATTTCAATCTTCCGTCCGCAATAACCAAAAGCCACTATAAGTCATTCCCGAATCATCGGGTTGCACTAACAAAAAATGCAACCCTTTAGTTTGTTGTTTGCGCTGTTCAAAACTTTGAGCAGATGCGGCGACTTCTTTATCTGCAAAAGTCGCCACAATCCATCTATCTACCAAACCAGCTTCTAATACCAAGCCATCCGGCGCACCTGCAATGTAAGAAAGCGACACGGGACGGACTTGGTGTAACCACCGCGCCAATCGCATCGATTGCCGTCCACCATAGATTACCACACCGGGGACGGGTAGTGTTGACGGTAAGCCCAAATTTATCGGTTTGAGATATTCTGGCATGTGCAAAATGGGAATTGGGCGATCGCTAAATGCCTCCTCTACATCAGCAGCACTCAGGGTAGCAAAGCGCCATTGTTCGCCCCAGAGGTTTTCTGGTAATGGTGCGGGGGGTGGTTTATCCAGCGCTAAAGGATATTGTTCCTGCAACCACTGCTTCAAAGCCAAAGTGCGCCTGGTTGGTTCCACATTAACCCCCAAGCTGCGCCCAGCTGCTTCAATTAAACTCAAAGACTGGGGACGAAACACCTGAATTACATCTGGTAAATGTTCACCAGCTGCTAGTTCAATTTGCGAAGCAACCCAACTAGAATTTGCTTGTGATTGGGGACAATTAGCTTGATACTCAAAGCTGCGAGTTGCGTCACAAATCAACAATTGCCAAAATGCATTTGATTGTGGACGACGATAAAAATCAGCTTGCCAAATACGCATTTTATTCTTGTAGGAACGTAGTAAGCACTCGTGTGTGCTTGAAAGCGCAAAGAGCGCTTACTACGATATGAAAAGGTTTTACACTTGAACTTTAGCTAAAATCGGGTTCACACGCATAGCAATTTCACAGAACATACACCTGCGAAACGTAATCGGCTATCATTAACATTTTTTTTATATAGTTTTTTTATTGTTAATATTTATTTAATAAATGTGAAGAATTTACCAAAAATACATAATTAATCTCTCAATAAAAAGTCCGAAGTCAAAAGTGAAAATATACAAGGCTCCTGAACCCTTCATTCTACTCTAGACACAAAAAAGGCTTTTGAAAGGGCAATGGCAGCAATTTTAGTGTGATTAAAGGTGAAAACAAATGGTAAGACTTTGCTGTGATGGTGCTTTCAGATCCCTTTAAATCCAACTTTTCCTTCGATTGTTGCCTCCTCTTGTGTAGAACTTACTCTGGCAGAAGGTTGACGCCAAATGCCAACTTGACTCAGGAAGATGCCAACTAAAATCACGCTGCCCCCAATATATTGAGCCAGGGTTGGGACTTCGCCTAAAATTAAATAAGCGGACATAATACCGACGATGGCAGTAAACGAACCAGCTAAAGAAGCCATAGAAATGGTAGAAGCTCTCAATCCCTTAATCCAAAATGACTGACCTACCACGACAATCACCAGACCATAAACAAACATCCATCGCCACAAAAATGGAGAGAATGCATTCATAAAATGATCACTGCCATATAACACTAAAGCGGTGCCGAAAAATATTAAAGTTCCTAAAGCGGTACGAAAAATACTGTAAATTCCTGCGGGTATCTGGGAAAGCTGTTTTTTGCTAATAATTGTAGAGACGGATAAAGCCACAGATCCAACCGCAGCCAGAAGTTCTCCAATACCGATATGGAAACCTCCCGCACTCATCATCATTCCATTTGTCGGGGGCTGAAGGGCGATAGTTAGGATAACGCCAACAAACGCAGCGATCGCTCCCACAACTTGCCAAAGGTTCACCCGTTCCTTCAACAACCAAACAGAACTCGTTAAAGATTAATTGTCCCGCAATGCATACCCCACACCACGCACGGTATGAATCAAGCGTTTTTCGTTATTTTCTTCTAGTTTGAGGCGCAAATAACGAATGTAAACTTCTATTATATTAGAATCTCCCATGAAGTCATAACCCCAAACTTTCTCTAGAATTTGGTCTCTAGTAAATACCTGACGGGGATGAGAGAGGAGATACTCCAATAAATCAAATTCTTTTGCCGTTAGCTCAATTGCTCTTTTACCCCGAAACACTTGACGAGTGCGACGATTTAAGGTCAAGTCTTCAAACTGCAACAAATCTTCATCTGTTTCTTGAGTGCGGCGCAAATGGGCACGAATTCTTGCCAGCAATTCCTCGATGCTAAAGGGCTTAACCACATAATCATCAGCTCCTGCATCCAAACCAGCAACGCGATCGCTCACTTCATCTTTTGCTGTCAATAAAATCACAGGCACTGAGCTACCTGTAGCACGCAGACGACGACAGATTTCCAACCCCGTTAACCCTGGTAGCATCCAATCCAGAATCGCTAAATCTGGTGATGACTCTCGCGCCAGTGTTAGAGCTGTTATCCCATCATGTGCCACACTAACGCTGTAACCTTCGCTAGTCAATTCCAATTCGACAAATCGCGCTAGTTTAACTTCATCTTCAACTAAAAGTATATGTGCTGTCATATTTTTGCTTTTAAAGCAGATAATATCGTGTAACTCCTAAATAAGCTAATATCAGGCTAACTACTAATGTAATTAGCCTGATATTAGCTGTATGAGACATTGTGCTAAAACGTGTAATTTAAATACGTTCTAGCAAATTGTAATGTTGGCAGAGAATTTTGAGTTTTTCTTTGACGAGCGATGGCGCAGAGCGCCCGCAGTCATGCGAACGCACGTTTTCTGGCGATACCACTACACAAGAGGAGCGCATACTGCATTACTTCTCGGATAAACCAAAAGGTACTGTGCTTAAATTTCATATAAATTGCAAAGGTTTTGTAGTTTCCGCTTCAAGCGATCGCGCATACTATCAGGTGACGCAATCACACAATTTTCCTCGTACCGCAAGACTTCTCGAATTAACCAAAACTCATTAACAACGCGCCGCACCACTTGGCGAACATCTCCGACTACCTCATCGTTGATGTCACCATCTTTAGGTTGATAGCCTTTCTTTAACCAACCCTGAAAGTGTAAGTGCACTATTAAATAATCTAGCTTTCCTCGCCAATCTCCATTTATAGGTACAGCCGACTTAATGCGATCGTAGGTTAAGCAACGGTTGTGCCAAAGTTCCGGTAGATCGGGAATGTCGTTTTCTACATCTTGCGTCTCTTCACACCAGATGAGCAGGTAAAAGCGGCTGTCAAAGGAGCGAGGTTCAGCATGGCGGACTGTGTATTCTAGTTCTTGACCTTGAGAATTGCGGTAGAGGAGATAAAAGGGCTGTTGTTTTTTCATCCAGTCTTCAATCTGAATCCGCCATCCTTGGCTAGATTGGCTAATTTGTTTAATCAGTGATTGACGTAAAGGCGCTTCAAGATTACCGCGCTCTAACAGAAGTGCTAGTACAGTTTGGGCTTCACCAATACGACCGATATCATTTAAGGCTTTTATCGCTTGTTGCAAGGCGCTGACCTGGTTAGAGTCAAGGGTAAAGGGTTTGCCAACTTCTATAGTTTGTTGGGCGATCGCTACTATTAAGCCGGAAATACTCGGTTCTTTACCCCACTTAATATTCAGGCTGCGGGCAATTTCCTCTAACTTTTCCTTAGTTCCGGGCGGGATTGACAGTGTAATTGTGTCTTTTTTTCTAACCATCAAAATGCACTTGCATTTCCCTAAAATCTATGCCATTATTTTTATTGTAAATGCAGTACGAAAAAATTCCACAGCTTGAGTTTCAAGAAAATCGAGTCATTTACCAAGGTGAGGAAATTGGTAAAATTCAGATTCTCTACAAATCTGCACTACCGGGTGAGTTGCAAGCGCGGTTAGCTATGGAAAGTGCGATTGACCGATTTTTGGAATATATGCAAAAGCTATATCAAATAGTCGTACTTGATGAAAGCGATCGCCATGTAAAAATTTTCATTCCCAACAAGCAAATACCTAGCTTTGCAGAACTTTGGAAAGAGTTTCTGGAAAAAGTAGCCTTCTCTACTTATGGGAATAGCAAGCATCAGTTATCGGGGTTAGTCCAGACTTTCATTCAGATGCTAAATTCCGTGACTCTATCTGGAAGGGGATTTAGCACTTTGGATGTACCAATTCTGACTAAAGACCAATCTCAAGTTTTAGCAGCTTGGTACTATGCAGTCGTGCGAGATGTCAGAAAACGTCAAAACAAACGCCAACAGCAGATTAATGATTTAGAGAAAGAGCTTGCTGAACCTGAGTTGGATGAAAAGACACGCAAATCCAAAACAAAAGAACTACAAGATAAGCAAGCGATGCAGGATAAGGAAGCTCATAAATATACTGAGTATTTCCGAAAGTCTTTTGGTAAAAGTCTAGAAGAACAAAACAATGCATGGCAAGAATTAAGACAGCTAGAAACTCAGTTATACCATTTCTGTATGAAGCTGCGCTAAATTATCAACAAGTGTAAATTTGGTTTAAGCGTGATGGGTTTAAGATTACAAGTCGAAATAAAAGAGAGTCAAGAAGAATTAGAAAAAGCCGTTAAATACGCTTACGAGGCAAGCAGCAAAGAGCGATTACAAATGCTCTACTGGCTAAAAAGTGGTCAGGTGAAAAGTCGTGGTGCGATCGCAGAACGTTTAGGGAGGGATGAGGCAACGATAACGCGTTGGTTGAGAAAATATAAAGATGAGGGACGAGCCGACTTACTGGAGGTAAAACATGCGCCAGGTAAAGAACCTATAGTTAGTGGAGAAAGCTTAGAACGTTTGAAGCAACGATTACAGGAGCCGCAAGGGTTTCACAGCTATAATGAAATTCAACAATGGCTCAAGAGCGAACTGGGACTCAACATTGCTTATAAAACAGTTTACCAACTGGTTCGCTACTCTCTCGGAGCCAAACTCAAAGTTCCTCGTCCCAAAAGCACCAAACAGCATCCAGAGAGTCTATCTCACTTTAAAAAAAACTCCCTCTAGCGCTCAAATTTTTACAAGATGAATTTGGGTCAGGCCATCGGCTTAGATATATGTGCCAAGACGAAACCCGCTTGGGATTAAAGACGATTGCGGGACGTTTAATTACCGCTCCTGGGATAAAACCCACAGGTTGTCGGCAACGAGAATCTACAGATTTAGATTTATCAAAGAGTATCACTCGCCTGGAACAAGCGATCGCTCCAATTGATAAAACTAACAATATCGATTCCCTGCGCGGTTTGGAAGGTGCAGGAAGTGCAGCTTATTTTGGCTGCTTTAATCAAATGATTCGCAATATAGAATTTGAGTTTAATAACCGCAACCGCCGCCCGCCTCTCGATCCGGTAAATTCTTTACTCAGCTTTGGGTATTCATTGTTGCGCCATGACGTTCAAGGTGCAGTCAACATCGTTGGTTTTGACCCATATTTAGGATATCTGCATTGCGAACGTTATGGGAGATCATCGCTGGCGTTAGATTTAATGGAAGAATTTCGTCCTTTGGTGGTGGATGCGGTCGTGTTATCTACATTAAATAAGCGTTTGTTGACAACGGCGGATTTTGTAACGGAACCATTAAGCGGTGCAGTTTCCCTGACGCCTGAAGGACGAAAAACATTTCTGCGGTTGTATGCACAAAAAAAGCAAACTGAGTTCATATCAAATCCGGTTAAATGCACATAGGAAAGCTGCTGCTTGTTTGCGGCCACCA
>CAXTNZ010000257.1:0-9692 GCA_964245695.1 uncultured bacterium
GGTGGGGGTATGAACGGGGGAACCCCGCCCCTACTGCTATCCGCTACCTCGAATTCTAACGAGTTGGCGAGGGAAATATTATTATCTGGTTTTAGCGCTGGATTATTTACCTACGCCTTGACGCAGTATTTGTGGGAAGCAACTTCAGCAACGACAATTATTCACAGTTTGTCGCGGGTGGGAAGTTCCATACGCCAACTTGATGGTAAACAGCAGCCAGCTTTATTAGGTAGCAAAAAAAATCAATCAGCGCTACTCGGCGAGAATTTTGTTGCAGAAAAGATGATTGGCGCGGAAGGGGTGGTGATAGCAACAGAAGAAGACGGTAAAACGGCTCAAGTGTGGTTAGCTGGACTACCTCCACAAGTGCTGGAGTATTATGGAGTGAATTCGCGACTTAGCTTAGTGAGCGAGGAAGCAAATATACAAATTGTATTGCGATCGCGTAACGGATTAACCGCAAAAGCGCAAATCTCCGGCATTGAAAGTACAACTCCCATTAAAGTCGGGCAACTAGTTCAAGAAGAAGAGCGAGTTTTACCCAGAAATATTCATTTAACCGTTGCTCTAGATACTAAACTAGAAAGAATTGAGCGTGTAGATGCTACTAGTGGTTTTGCGACGATTTCTCGCGTCTCCAGTGTAGTCGCCAGAGAACAGCCAGCCGATTATTTATTTGGTAAATTACCAGATCCCAGTCGCTATGGTTTATTTTCTCTAACAGGTGAATTGATTCCCAACACCGCAGGAGTTGAGGGAGAAGCGGCGAAAGTCGCAGTACAACGATTAGGGCGGAGATTGCAAACTTTGCTAGCGGCGAAATTATGGCGACTGACAGAAAATGAAGGTTCTTCCCGCTTGGCAGTGAAAGCTAGTTTAGAGATAATTAGCGGTATTACGCCTCGCGTAGTGATGCAACGCGAAACAGTGCGACTAACTGCACAATCGAATAACAAATTACTCAGCAGCGAAGCCGAATATGTTCCCACTGTACCTGTAGGTAGCCGGATGCAGTATCGTGTGCAAAATTTGAGCGATCGCCCGATATATTTGATGCTGCTAGGATTAAATAGTAGTAGAAGTGCGATCGCATTTTACCCCCCGGCAAGCAGTCAAGAACTTAATGCGGAAACCAAACCACCGCTGAAAGAAGTCGTCATCGCCCCTGGTGAAATTATCACCTTACCAAAAAGTGCCACTGATTCTGAATGGGTAATTCCCGGTTCCGCTGATGAGTGCGAACACCAACTAATTTTTAGCACTGCACCCTTTACCCAAACCCTCGCTGCCGTTCAAGCTGCTAAATATTCTACCGCAGATAAACAACCGATTATCGAATTGTCGAAACCTTTAGAAGTAGCCCAAGCCCTTTTGCAAGACTTGCACAACGCCAGCGCAGCCATAGAGACAACCAGCCCAAATCCTGACTTTTACGCCTTTGATGTGAATAATTGGGCAAGTCTCAGCTTTATTTTTCAGGTAGTTTAATGATTTAGGAGTCGGGAGGAGCGGAGTCTGGAGTTGTAGAGACGCGATGCTCCTCGCGTCTCTACGGGAGGAGCGGAGTTATTAAGCACCTACCCTCTCTCTTCCCTTACCCTCTGTGTCCTTGTCTTGCGGATTCGTTTATTATTTTTTATCAGACACAGTTCGCTCACTACAGCGCTGGAACACAGCAACGGGAACTACCAAAAAGTGTAGACGTTAAGCAGACATGCCAGCCTGGATACTATCAAAATTTACGATGATAACCAAAGAGCGATCGCTACAACAACAAGAATTATCAAATCTGCTGGGGGACTTGATTTAGTTGCAGGCGATCGCACCACTGAAAGTTTCCGATCTGGAGAATAAAAATATCAAATTCGTCAGCTATAAATAAAATTCGATAACGAAAAACCCACTTAGCATAATCAGCAGAGTGGGTTTTTCGTGACATCAGGTTACTTGAGCAGATATACTTATCAATTATCAGGGTCATCTACGCCTCAAAATCAGGAATATTTAGTTAGGGGCATCTGCCTTTCTTTGACACATCCCTAGCTAGCTATTCCACGAAGTTATAGGTAGAATGAGCGATAACATTTTGTCATGTTATTTTAGCTTTTGTCATGTTTTCATGTCAAGGGAGAGGAAACCCCTACCCTCAACTGACCGTTAATAATTATATTTACAAAGGAAACGTTCGACTTGCCCCGGTGATACTGGGGCTTTTATTATAAGAAGAAATTGATTTAACATCAATCTATCTTATGGAATCGCTTTAAAAAATTAATTGAAGGCTAGCTTATCATAGCCTGGGTCGGCAGGCTTTGTTTGTATAGCCACAGGCTAGAAGCCTGTGGGCATTTTTGATAAACGCCAACCCTCACAAATACTTCTGCAACAACAACCTTAACTTCTCCTTCGTCGCCGTCGGCGCTTTTTCCAAATTCGTCAAAATTGCATACTTCAAGGCAGAATGAGCATCACTAGACGGCGGATTTTCACTCAAACGCCGCACAGTTTCTTGAATCACCTTTTGAGCATTTACCGCATTCCGCTGCAAATTCGCAATTACCATTTCCACTGTCACACTATCATGATCTGAGTGCCAACAATCATAATCTGTCACCAGCGCCAAAGTTGCATAAGCAATTTCCGCTTCCCGCGCCAACTTCGCCTCTGGTAAATTCGTCATCCCGATTACTGTAGCACCCCAACTGCGGTAAAGATGCGATTCCGCCTTAGTCGAAAATGCCGGTCCTTCCATGCAGACATAAGTGCCACCGCGATGCAGACTTACATTTGGTAAATTGAGAGAAGCGATCGCATCCGCTACAACACCAGCCAAATTTCCACAAACCGGATCGCCAAAAGCAATGTGAGCCACAATTCCTTCCCCGAAGAAAGTCGAAACCCGATTTTTGGTTCTATCAATAAACTGATCCGGAACCACCATATCTAGTGGTTTAGCTTCTTCCTTCAACGAACCCACCGCACTAGCGGAAATTAAATACTCTACACCCAATTGCTTCATCGCATAGATATTCGCACGAAAAGGCAACTCAGAAGGCAAAAGCGTATGATTACGACCATGACGCGCTAAAAAAGCTACCCGCGTCCCGTCGAAAGTTCCCAAAATCAAAGCATCAGAAGGTGAACCAAACGGTGTATCAACATGCACCTCTTCTACATCTTTAAGTGCATCCATCTTATATAAACCGCTGCCACCAATAATCCCAATCTTAGCTTTAGCCATGATTCTTAACCTGTAAACGTGCGACAATGCCAAGTTATTTTACTAGGGATTGGGGATTAGTCATTAGTCAACAGTCAACAGCTATTCTCCTTGTCCCCCTGTCTCCTTGTCTCCTCATTCCCCATCAAATTTTACGATACAGCGATTTAAATTGAGAACGAATGCCGTTAACTGGGGCGATATCGAAGGGTAATTGAACGGTAAAAGTGCTACCTTTGCCTAATTCACTTTGTACTTTAAAGCTACCTTGGTGTGCTTGAACAATTGCAAAAGCGATCGCCAAACCTAATCCAGAACCACCACTGCTACGCGAGCGATCGCTATTCACTCGATAAAAGCGATCAAATATTCGCGGTATCTCTTGTTGCGAAATGCCGATACCACTATCTTCAACTTGAATCACAGCATAATTCTCACTGCGATCTAAGACAACAGTGACCTTTCCCCCAGTTGGTGTATATTGAATTGCATTCACAATTAAGTTAGAAATTAAACGATAAAGCTGGTCACAATTGCTGACGATATTTATAGGTTCATGCACTCGTATAGAAGATGTCAGCGTCACCTTTGCAGAAAACGCCATCGCCGCAAATTCCTCTATTAAGTCGCTGACAACTTCATTCAAGCAACATTCGTGTCGCATTGATGTCGGTTGTCTATCCAAACGAGCCAGCAGCAGCAAATCTGAAACCAGCGTAATCAGTCGCAAATTCTGACGCTGTAGAGTTTGTAGAATATCCCGCGCCTCGGCTTCATCCAATTGTGACATCAAAAGTGCTGATTCCACCGTTGCTTGTGTCGCCGCCAAAGGTGTTCGCAACTCATGTGCAGCATCTGCGGTAAATTGTTGAATCTGTCTGTAAGATTGGTAAATCGGTTGCATTGCTAATCCTGCTAACCACCAACTCGCAACAGCAACCAAACCCATTGCTAATGGCAATCCTAATGCTAAAATCAATTTTACCGCATCCAAATAACTATTAAAATCTTGCAGACTTCGCCCCACTTGGATGTATCCCCAATTGCGATTATCTTGGGTGTGCAGCACAAAAGAAATTTGGTGGTATGATTTGCCTTGGCTATCTTCGAGAGTTTGCCAAAGTTTTTTGTTCAAAACAGAAGACAGTCCTTGTGGATAAGAACCTGCGATCGCAATCAAGCGTCCTGAATTATCAAAAAAACGCACATAATAGTAGCCTTGATTGATGGCGCTAAGAGTATGACGTTTGGGATTTGATTGTTCTTGAATGCATTTGTCTCCAATTACGCAGATATTTGGTAAAAGCTCTTGTATGACTGGTTCTAAGCGTCCCGGCTGCTTTAGTTTCAGTTCAATACTATCGTGCAAAGTTCCTGCAACAGATTCTACTTCTTGGTCTAATGTTACCCAATGGGCATGAGATACTGCTCTATAGACACCAAATCCACACAAACTTAAAATCAAACCCATGACGATCGCATATGACAAAGCCAAACGAATACGGGTGAGATTAAATAGTTTATTTTGATTCATCGGTCATATTCAGACGATATCCCAAACCATGCAAAGTTTCGATCAAGTTAGCGCAACCACTCGACGCTAACTTGCGACGCAGCAAACGCATTTGCGCCGCCACTACATTACTAATAGTTTCTGAACTTACTTCCCAAAGCTGATAGCGAATCTGTTCACTAGTGACAATTTGATTCGGGTGCTTCATAAAATATTCTAGTAGTTGAAATTCCTTATTTGTTAAAGGAATCACTTGTTTATCTCTATCAGGATTCTGACTAACAACCGTACTGCTACCGTAATCTAAAGTCAGGTTACCAACAGAAAGTTGTTGGGGTTGAAATTGAGGCGATCGCCTTTGCAAAGCACGCAATCGCGCTAGTAATTCCGCCATTCCAAATGGCTTCACCAAATAATCATCCGCACCTGCATCCAGCCCGGTAACTTTATCTTCCATTGTGTCTTTTGCGGTCAGCATTAACACAGGTAAAGGATTTTTATTATGGCGTAAACCTTTGCACAACTCTAAACCTGAGATTCCTGGAAGCATCCAATCGAAAATAGCTAGAGTATATTGCGTCCAGCTATTTTCCAAATATGCCCATGCTTCATTACCATCTAAAACCCAGTCTACCAAATATTTTTGCTGGGTAAGAGTTCGCTTAACAGCAGCGCCCAAATCCGGTTCATCTTCGACTAATAGCACCCTCATAAAGTGAATTCTTTACAGATAATATAGCTACACCTACGGCAATCTCTACATCACTGCTAACTACTTTAGCTGAAAAGGTGTAAACAGAAGTAGAACTGAGAATTGGTTGTTTTAAGTAGGTGGACATAATTAAATATAAAATGTCATTGCGAGTGTAACGCAGTGAAACGTTCGCGGAGCTTCCCCGAAGGGGTACGAGACGCTACGCGAACGCACAGCGAATAATGACGGCAAATATATTTGTCCACCTACTTACCAGGTGTCGCCCAAGAATGAATGTCCTCACCATACGTATACGTAGGTGATGGGATAAATCGGCGAGCCGGTACTGGGTACTAAATTCATAGTTTTTTTAAAATTTGGTGGTGGGGAAAACCGAACACCATAATTTTTGCCATCATGGCACCACTACCCCAATCCCCTTTACGTTAATAATTTGTCCTTCTTTTTTTATTTTATTAATATATCTTAATCTTTATTTATATTTTTTATAAATAAACATATGGTATAAAAAAAAGAAGTAAACTTAAATTTTGCACTATCCATAATCAAAATTCAAAATTTATCAATACTGCTGTAGGTAGAGATAACTTGGAAAAATGGTCTACCTCCTTTGGGAGAGTGAGATATAACTTCAAGTACGCAGTTCCGAACTGTGGGAAAAAGAGCGCGTTTTTAGCAAAAATTGATATTTAAAAATCCGCTGAAAACGATGGCGAATTTTGTTTGGTTGTGTTCTAATCAAGGATAGCCTTGTGCATTTAAGAACAATCCCCAATAGAAAATTCATGTCTATTGCTTAGGTTTTGATTCATTTACGAAATTGAAACTCATGGACCTTTTAAAGTATGAAATTCTTCAATTTCAACCGAAAGAAAAAAGAGAAAAGTATGACTAATCAAGCAAGCTCTATACCTCCTGTTGATTTGGTTATCGTCATCGATACTAGTCCTTCGATGAAAGATGAAGCACAGGCTTTGAGTGATGCAGCCAAGAGTGCGATCGCCAAAGCTAAATCTAGTTGTCCATCAGACTTAAGAGTGGCTTGGTTGGGTATAGAAGGTACTTGGAAAGGGACAAACTTCGACTCCTCTATCCGAGCTTATCTGACTCAAAAGTGTAATGTATCTGAATCTAAACTCCGGGGTAGAAAAAGAGGAGAAGTTGCAGACGCAGGAGCGCAAGAAGATGCAGGTCGCGCCATTGAAGATATATCAGATTACTTTGATTGGCGAGAAGGTGCAGCACGAGCTATCTTTTATCTCGGCGATGAAGCACTCGAAGGTGGTGGAGATAAAACAGAGCAAGAGGATGTTAAAGCTGCTAATTTGGCTATCCAAAAAGCCCAAGGAGCAGGAGTTACCGTTCACACCTATTTTGGAACTTCTAAAAGCAAGCATCAAGAAGGTATCAAAACAGAATACGCCAGACTTGCAACTTCAACAGGTGGACAATCTTTTACGGATAGAGACGCTATCAGCGGTTTTAGTGCAGTCTTAGAAAGAGTTATCTGTGGCAGTCGCACAGCTAAACCTATTAAGCTCAAACCAGGGGCAGTTTATGTCCAAGATTGTGTCACCAATGAATTAAGCAAACTTTACACTCTGGATTTAGTCACTGGTAAAGCTACTTTCATTGGTGAGATAGTTACAGAAGTTTCTGACATTGCTTTTGTCGGTTCCCAACTATATGGACTTGATCGAGACGGTGACAAGACTCAACTACTTAAAATTGACCTGAATTCAGGTGATGCCACTGTAGTTGGTGATATTGGCTTTGCTTGTGCTGGTTTAGCATATAATCGCCAGCGTCAAACCCTCTACGCCACAACTGCGAAACAACTGATTGCCATTAATCTGGAAACAGGTAAAGGTACGCCACTAGTAACGGTAGTGGTTAAAGACTACAACTGTGGCGAAGTTGCCTTTGATGCTGATGGCAAAGCTTATATTACCTTGATTGGTAACAACAAGAAGAAGTTATTAGCCTCTTACAATCTAGAGACTAGTAAAGTCGATATGATTGGCGATACAGGCTTTCCCAATATTGCCAGTATAGAATTTGTTGGTGATGTTCTTTACGGCGTGACTGGTAACTTCTTTAACTTAGGTAAAGACGGTCAACTAATCCGCATTGACACGACTACTGGTAAGGGAACTTTAGTCACCATGACCGAACCTAAGGGTCGTTGGGCAGGGATTAGTATTTATGAACCAGCTACGGTAGTAACAACGGAAATTACCCCAGAAGTGAACTCAGACGAAAAATCTGAAACAACAAAACAAGAAACTTCTCAAGGTACACCAGCAGCAGTCAAACAACAAAAAACTTCTCAAGGTACACCAGCAGCAGTCAAACAAGAAAAAACTTCTCAAGGTACACCAGCAGTAGTTTCTCAAGAAAGCAAAACTATCAAGGAGGAAGGTATGAGCATTTTAACCATCGATACCAAAAACAATTGTTACGTTATCGACGCCAACCAAATGAACAACCTGCAACAAAATGTTGCAACTTCCTTTACTTTCGATAAAGGTACTTTTGATATCAAAATTACTGGCGGTCGCTACAAATATGCCAAGGCTAAAACAGAAGGAGAACCTTTTGTCTTGCTCTGGATATATGGGGTAGATGGTAGTAAATTTATCAATAAAACCACAGGTTATGAGGTAGGTGCAACCTGGACTACCTTAAACGGATATAATGATAATTTGCAGTTAGAAGTTAAACAAAGAGCAGTTATCAATGCCTTGTTTTTTGATGTTAACAATAATGACAATAGTGGCTCAGTTGAACTTTTAATTACCAGTAATAAGCCATTTTTCAATCCTCATACTTTAACAGTAGATAGCAAACGCAATAGTTATGTACTGGATGAAAATCATCTGTCCAGTTTAAAGCAATCAGGCGCTAACTCCATTGAATTAAATCCCGGAAACTATCGCCTCAAAATTCGTGAAGGCAATGCAACTTATTGGTCAGATAACAAGAAGTTTGACCTAGAACCTTGGGCTTTAATTTGGGTCAAAGGTGGAAAATTTGTTACAAAACTGACAGGCATTGAAGTTGAAGAAACTTGGACTTCATTGAATGGTCTGAAAGATGAAATCGTTTTAGAAGTAAAAGAAAAAACTACCTTAACAGGTTTATTTTTTGATACCTACAAGGAAGATAATGAAGGACAAATTATTCTGGCAATAGAGCCAGTGAGCGCAACTGAACTGGCTGATAAGTATAAAAAGCAAGAGAATAATAACGTCAAAGGACAGAGCCAACAACAGACGACTACAACCAGGACTGTTACAAGCACTGTTACCAATATTCAAGGCAGTGGATCTGTCAGTCGTGAAACAGCGGGTGCAAACAGCTCCACAGAGTCTGTGACAAATATTCAAGGCAGTAGTGGATCTGGCGATCGTCAACCAGTAAGTGCGAACAGCTCGACAGAGTTCACCTTCCGCTTTAACGAAGACGACTTCAAGAAAAAGTGGGAGGAGCAGTTACAGCAGATTAATGCATCTATCAAAGTAATAGATGAAAACGATGTCACACTGGAGGCTAAGTATTGGGATCAGCTCGAACAGTGGCTCCTGAAAAACTACGAGAAGCACTTCAAAAACCTGGCTGTAGAAGTGGCAAAAGTCAGGTTTACAATGGATGCCTATCAAGAGCAGATGGAGTTTAGTCTGAACCAGCAATTACAAAGCTGGTCTAGCTACTTAGACAAACTGGTCGAAGATAAGATCAACCTTGAGATATCAAAGAAAATTAACCAGCAGATCAACCAGTACGTTGACCAAACCTTTGAGCAAAGGATACGTAACAATATCGGATTAATTGTTAACAACCTTGTAAATAAGCCAGAAATCAACCAGTACATTGATCAGCATGTCGATCAGCAAATCGACCAAATCTTTGACCAAAAGATACGCAACAACATTGGATTAATTGTCAACAACGTTGTACGTAAGCAGGAACTTAACCAGCACATTGATCGGCATGTCGATCAGCAAATCGACTCCTCGTTCGAGCAAAAGATACGTAACAACGTTGAATTAATTATCAACAACCTTGTAAACAAGCAGGAACTTAACCAGCACATTGATCGGCATATCAATCAGCAAATCGACTCCTCCTTGGAGCAGAAGGTACGCAATAACATCAACTTAATTACTCAGAATATTGTCAATAACAATACTGACCTTGATAACTACGTCAGTCAGCAAATTGACAGCACCTATGAGCAAAAG
>CAXTNZ010000258.1:0-9657 GCA_964245695.1 uncultured bacterium
TGGTTTATAGCGGCACTGGTGTCGCCTGCCCCCGCAAGTTTACTTGCAGACTTAAGTGCATAAAATGCATAGTTTTTTAAAGCCCTTTTTGCGAGCTTATCGGCCCACTCATCAGGCAAATATTGCCTCACCATGCTAATCCCCTTACGCAAATCTTGAATGTTCTCACCAGCGCGCACATAACGTCCAGTGTTAGATACTGAATGCACCCGATACACTGCTAGTGGTTCAACTTCATACCACACCGGGTAGTGTGCGGCGATTCGTACCCACATCTCCCAGTCCTCACACCAGCGTAAGCAACGGTCAAACGCTTTAAGTCTTTCATATACTTCGCGTCGCACCACAATCGAGGGCGTTTGGATACGCTGTTCCACAGCAATTCGTTCTAACCAATTGTCCAGAACGCCACTTTCGGGCTGCTCTAACCAAGATATCCAAGTCCAATGATCCTGTTCATCCATATGGATGTGGCGACAGAAAGCAGCGCCGATTTCGGGTTTTTCTTCAAAGCCGCGTTGCAGCTTGCGATAAAAGCCATTTCGCACACAATCGTCCCCATGTAGCAGATGAATTAACTTCCCACGCGATCGCTGCAAGCAGGTTTCAAAATTTTTGACGTGCCCTACATTCTGTGGCTGCCGATAGAAACCAACGCGACCACGGCCTAGTTCTTCAACCACTGCTGCTGGATCATCGCGCGTGGAGTGATCGTCAACCACCTCAATCTGCATTACCTCAGGTCCTGGGTCTTGGGCTAACACACTTGCCAGTGTCTTGCGCAGATACTTTGCACAATTGTAGGTAGGAATCATTACAGACCAGAGTGGACGTTGTGTTCCGTCTGGAACCGGTGGAATAGTAGCACAATAAGGATGTTGCTCACTCATATCTATTGCTGTGCGCCTTTTGGCTAAAGAGAAAGTCACGCATTTGTTTGCCGATCGCTAAGAGCGAAAAGCAGTCCTCCACGCGGCACCGGGCCCGGAGACCCAACTCGCGCCCCCAAGCCTCATCGTCCAAAACACGACCGAGCGCCAACGCTAGAGCCTGAGCGTCCTCGCGTGGCACAACTATCCCACCCGAAGCCTCGCCTAGCTCGAGAATGTCGCGCACACCGGGAGCATCGGCTGCTACCACGGGCAGACTGCAGGCCATTGCCTCAATCGGCGCTACTGGAAAGCCTTCGTATCGGGAAGGGAGGGTATAAACGTCACCAGCACAGAGGTATCCCTGAATCGCTGTGCGATCGCGCACATATTCGTCTACCCACAGCACACCCCGCAGTTGCATAGTTGCAATGCGCTGGCGCAGTTCGTTCGCGTCGCTGCCCGTCCCCACCAGCAGCAATCGTAGGTCTTTTCCAGGGCGATCGCAGCAGATCCGATCCCAAGCGTCTAGCAGGATATCCAGCCCCTTTTGACGTATGTCAATCCGCCCGTGAAACACCACAACCCGAGCATTGATCGGAATGCCGAGCGCAGTCCGTGCCTCGTTGCGGTTGATAGCGCACGATGTAGTTACGTCCATTGGGTTGAAAATACGTGCCAGCTTGGCAGGCGGCACCCCATACCAAGCACGTACCCGCTGGATCTCGGTCTGCGTAGGGATCAGCAAACCTGCACATGCCTGCAACGCCAGCCACCGTAGAGGGCGCTCGAGACGGCTTCGCGGTCCGCCTCCTTGGAAAGTAGCAAACACTGGTAGACGCATTAATTGCCCCAACAGCACGCAAGCGTCGAAACTGGGGTACTCGTAGTCCTGGCATAAGATAACATCGCAGCCCTCGCGTCGTAGCTCGCGGGCAAGTAACCCCAGTGGCACAAGTAGGTATGATTTTAAGAGCTTGGTAACTCCGGCACGGTGGAGCGTGGAAACAGGCAGCACGCATACCGTAGCGCCAGTGGTCGCGTGCGTAAAGCGTAACGTCTCAGAAACGCGGGCTGAAACGAAGAATAACACCGTCCGCACACCAGCTAGTCGCAGAGCATCGATGTAGCCCCACATCCAGCCACCTGATAGCTGGTTGAGAGTCTCGAACGAAACGCCGATGGTGTCAAAAAATTCCTCAAATAGGTAGTGACAAGATAGCATTGCGATCGTTGGCTCCACCTGGGTACTCATCGGCACAAGTCTTCCACGGGTGTCGCACTCATTTGGCATCCTGCCACCTCATGCTTTTTTCACGGTTGAATGACAATCCTGTGCGTACCGTCCGCCAAGTCCAGCGTGTCCCAGCCCATAGAATAAGGTGAACCACTTGCCTGATGACTCTCAAGGAGTGACTACACTTGAGTCCTTCTCGAATTTGAGTAATTGCGGCAGCCATTTCGCCTTTAGCGAGCATCTGGTGTGCGAAATGAAGGGCCCAGTCCGCCCAAAGCTCTCTGGCTTTATTGTATAGTTGGTCGGCAATTGTTTCGGCTAGGTACGGTCGAATAATCTCTGTAGCCTTACGTACATCTCGAATGTTCTGCCCAGTACGTACAGAACGCCCAGTAATAGACGTTGAGTGCGAGCGATACAGTGCTAGCGGCTCAACTTCATACCCGATTGAGTATTGTGCAGCAATTCGTACCCACATTTCCCAGTCCTCACCGCAGGAAGACATACGACGGTCGAACCCTCCCAACCTTTCATATACGTCGCGCCGCACAATAATAGAGGGGGTTTGGATAGGATGTCGGGTAACAATTCGCTCCAAGCAATTACTTAAAACACCAGTCTCTGGCTGCTCCAACGGGGAAATCCGTTGCCAATGACCATTTTCATCCATAATAATGTGACGACAGTAGGCAGCACCGATTTCAGGGTGTTCATCGAAGGCTTGTTGCATCTTGCGATAGAAACCATCCATTACACAATCGTCACCATGCAGCAGATGGATCAACTTCCCCCGCGATCGCTGCAAGCAGGTTTCAAAATTTTTGATGTAGCCTACATTCTCTGGCTGCTGATAGAACCCAACGCGACCATGACCTAGTTCTTCAACCACCGCCGCAGGATCATCTTTGGTGGAGTGATCGTCAACTACCTCAATCTGCATGATTTCAGGTCCCGGAGCTTGGGCTAGAACACTAGCCAGTGTCTCGCGCAGATAGCTTGCACAGTTGTAGGTAGGAATCATTACAGACCAGAGGGGACGTGATATTCCGTCTGGAACCGGTGGAATCGTAGCACGATAAGGATGTTGCTCACTCATAGCGATTAGCCTGTCAGAAGCTTGTCAAATTTAAGTAGTTTTGTGTAAGACAAAAATGTTCCCTTGCCCAAAAGGAAACCACCTTGTAAAGGGATATCGTTTCACTTCCTCATATCCAGTTAGAGGTGCAAATGAAATAATGTAATCATTCTTATCAACCCACCACCAACTTCTACCAGGCTTATACTTATAAGTGGAATCGTATAAATACCAGCCGTTAAATTCCATTCCCCCATCTATATAGTTAGGCGATATCTGAACTTCTTGCATCAAATTGCCTAAGGCTTGCCACCGGACTCGGTTCCAGGATAAGTAGTCATGTGTCGCTCCAATAGTGAATCCCCCATAGAGTAACATCATTATTAGAGCGGTAGAAATAAACCTGTAGCCGACATTCCAGTTACTAATGTTTGTTGTTGACACCGAAATGACCATCATCAATAACGGTAACAAAAAAATAAGGTAGCGATCGTAAAAACCAAAACTCCCCAATCCAAGAGCACCAAGAGGAGCAAAATAGATACATATAGCAGAAATAATTAATGTTTTCAGCCACTTTTTACCTAAACAATCTGATTTGGGATTTTTATAAAACATTTCCACAATGATAAAAAACAAATATTGAATTAATAAAGCAGCACCAACTACGCCTATGGCTGTTATAATAGCCAAAAAAATTGTCGGAGCTTTCGGTAGAGCGCTGTTATTCAGTCCTATAATCATTCCTATAGGGCCAAGCCCAAAATTAATTAAGATATTTTGCGCCAATGGCATTAGTCTGCGTTGCGAGACAAATATCCCCATCACTACAGTAAAAAAAATTGCTGAACCGAAAAGAGTCAGGCTCCGATTTCGAGAAGAAAGTTCCTTGAATTTCCTCGGAAATAGTAGTATTAGAAAGGGAAAGATAAATATTCCTAAATATACTAAAGAAATTAATGTAATTTCAGTGTATCCGAAAAACACATGACGCAATCCATTAGAAACCGCTTCCAACAAGGTCTTAACTTGGTTATTATACGAAGCGGGTAATCGCATCGTAACCTGCAACCATTTTTGATAAACAATTTGGATGCCAAGCCCTAGGAATGTTGGAAAAAATCCTTGAATAAAACTTTTTACACTCACCCCTTTTTTCATTAAGTATGCACATCCGAATGCTAGAGGAATTGCTAGTCCCACTTGACGATTCAGGATAGCTACACAGGAGATAAAAATGCCAATCGTAACTTCAATAATTGAGTCTTCTTTAAGTCCACGTAACAAAAAATATAAAGATAAAGTAGCAAATGCAAAAAAGGGAACGTCGGTCATAAAGGTGTTAGAAAGTCCAAAATATATTGGATTTATTGCCACTAGCAAAGAACCAAAAAGAGAAATTTTATGGCTTGAAGTCACTTCTCTAAGAAGTCCATATGTGGCTAGAACACCTATTAATCCTAAGGTTAAGGTTGAGAATCGAAGTGCAGTGAACGAAAAACCAAAGGGCAAGCAAAATAACGCTCCCCAATAAACTTGAGAAAATAAGTTCGTAGCAGTCCAGTCTGAGAGTTGGAAATCACCTTTTTCGACGACAGATTTTACGGCTTGCCCATAAGCCCAGTCGTCATTTAGAGGAAAATCTCCGACAGGATTTACGAGGATTACCATAATAGCCCAAATAGCAATAATCACGAAAATGTTGATGATGTCAGCCTTAGTTAACTGCCTAATAGATGCGAAGCGAAGTATATTTTGCTTCATAATAATGTAGACTCCTGCTAGTCTGTTGACTTCATTTTTTAGACTCTACGAGTAATACGTCCAGCGGCCCCCACGCCCCTTCAGTAGTTCCCAGTAATTTAACCTTATATTTAGGGTTATTCTTAATTCTCGTTTCAAACCATTTTTGATCCTCTTCATTCAAGACTAAGAAACGAGCGTATTTGTCAATAAATTCTTTGCTTTGAATACTATTAAGGAAAGGATGGTTACGTTTCAGCGCCTCCAGATGCTTGTAATCACCCGTTGCAAACGAACTGCTTGTGATATTTAAGGCAGTCTCCCAATTTAAAATGTGAAAATATCTGTTGCGTTTGGGAGAATAGTGAAAACGTGTTAGAAAGTCATGTCCAGCTTCCATGGCAAAGGGTAATTCAATATATCCATAGCTATCATCATTTATTCCAGGCTTTTGCGAATAATATCCTACTTTTTTTGCATAGTAAATTGGGTAAATGAGAAGAATTACAGTTAGCATTAAAAGAATTAATCTTTGCTTAGTTATTATTTTTTTTGAAATTAATCTTTCATTATTTTTATGGCTTAATGTAAAATTTGGTAAAATACGGAAAGATAAATAGGCAAAGAGAATTGCCCAGCTTATTGTAGTAGTAGGTATTATATACCTACTATTTAGCATAGGCTTTATACTTATAGTAATAATCCAAGCTAAAATAGGAACTGCAAAAAAAGTACCAGCTAATATCAAAAGAGAAATTTCGTTAATTAAATATGAATTATCATTAGATGTTTCAAATGTTTGTCTATCTGGAGATTGGTTTATATATAAAAACACTGAAACTATTAGTAAAGCTAAAATTAGCAACGGAAATTTTGTTGAAAATATAAAATAATTAAGAAGTTCTGAGCCACTAACAGTAGAGAACCATTTGGCGTAATTATCCGCTTGATTAAGAATAGAACCAATAAAAGGTATCAAAAAAAACCAACCTAATATCACAGATAAATAAACATTTGCTCGAAATACCTTAAAGTATCTGTCACGTATTACAAAAGCACAAATAATAGCTCCACTGTATAAAATTCCATATAGATGTGTCAGAACAATAGTGGCATGAATCAAAGTGTTTACGGCAAGAACCTTAATCGAGCATTTTTGCCTTTTGTTGATGACATCAAATTGTAGTAAACCAAACGCACAAACAGCAGAGAATAACCCATACATTCGGACTTCAGCATTGTGATATAAGATAAGCTCGGATAAACAAAATACACTTAAAGTTCCAATTGATGCTGCCCAGAAGTTATAGGTACGCCGTAAGGTTATCCAAACAAGTGTAAAGGTCACACATATTGCCAAACTAGAGAACAAGCGAAGTGACAATTCTGTAGCATTAAACACCTTAGCCCATAGCCATTCAAGCATGAAGTATAAAGGTGGTGCCTGATTGAATTTATCACCCCAAGCAACCATCATGCGTGTAAACGATGGGTCGCTAAGTAAGTAGAAAGATAATAATTCATCGTTCCAAAAAAACTTTTTAGAAGAAACGATAGTACATGAAATGAGTAGTGATGCAGTAGCAAGTAGGGGGACTAGATATTCCCACTTATTCCGTATTGAAACCTTCTTTTCACGAATCATGGTTCTATTAAACCTACTGTCTTCTCTTTTTCTTTATAAACACCCTTCGTCCGCTACCAAAGACAGTTTTGAGCCACAGCTGAAATAAAACATCCACATACCCACCACCAACACGTGCCAAACGAAACGAAGACACCCCCATATCTGGAGTGCGATTAATCCAAGATATCGGAACTTCTTTTATTGAGTAACCCATCAAGAGCGGCTGAAGACCTGTCTCGGCATTTACGGCAAAGCCTGGCTGTGTCAATTGGAGATTCTCGACCACGTCTCGACGAATGAGCTTAAGGTTATTCGTCAAGTCTCGAAAATGGCGAAGAAACATGATCTGAGCTAACAGATGGAATCCGCGATTGACAAAGATTTTTTGAAACGGATAATTCAGCAGTACACTGTGGCGAGAAAAACGGCTGCCAACAACGACATCGTATCCCTCTGCCGCCGCATCAAACAGATCCCGTATTTCGGGTAAGAGGTGCTGAAAATCGCAATCCATAGACAACACATAGCGGCCTGTAGCCACTCGATAACCATCCGCAATGGCTCTGCCCACGCCGTTTGGCGGAGAACGAAAGACCGGCTTAATGGTCGGATCTTCATTAGCTAGTCTTCGAATCACTTCAGCGGTGCTGTCTTTGCTATTATCATCAACGGGTATAATTTCATGAATATATTCGCCAAAAAACACCCTAAGTTGAGTAATCAGCGGCTCGATATTCATCTCTTCATTATGACAGGGAATCACTACGGAAACAGCTCCCCGTAACTGCTCGTGCTCGAATAAAGAAATTTTGGGGCGCTCAACCACGCGGGGGGGTTTTTGAGCATGGATAAGAATGGAGCCGGCCAAGGTTTGGATCCCAGGGGCATTTTCTAGCAGGATTGAGACGTTCCGCAACAACCACACTAGAGATCGTGTGAGCGGTGCGTAAACAAAGTCATTGTAAACCGCAAAAGTTCTAATAAAGCCGAGTTCGGATATCAACTCATAAAGCTCGGGACGATTCAGCAGTCGCCTCGGATCCTTTTGCCCAAAATATTGGGATATTGATTGACGGAGTCTAAGAACCACATTCCATGGGTTGCTCTCATAAAAAATGACCTGCCCACCTGGGTTCAGCAATTCGTAGACGTTCTGGAGAAACCACGCACAATTGCGTTTGTCCAAAAGATCCATCGCGATGACAAAGTCAAAACGCCTCCCTGCAAGTACCTCGGGAACAGAGGAGGCGTTGAGGAACTCCACTGATTCGGGCAACCCTTCCGGCCGGGTATTATCAGAACTGAACGTTACCGAAGTAATGGGATTTTCGCCGCGAGAAACGCGGAGCAGTTGTCGAGTAAAGAGACCTTGACCGGAACCTAGCTCTAAAATAGTCTGGTTCGGAAGAAGATGGACCATGTGACGGAAGGTCTGTGCTCTCCACAGGAGTCTATCCTCAGAGATTGGATCTCGTCTTTGCCAATACTGATCTCGATACTGCTCGCGGAGTCCCAGAGTTTTAATAGATCGAGTATCTCGTTCCGTAATAAAAACTTGTTGAGTCATAGGGTTTACCTCCAGAGAATTTCACTTGGCTCGAAACACCAATCGGTCACTAATCACATAGTTGAGACCAGCACCTAATAACACACCCACTAAGGTGTTTATCGCATAATTAATACCTAACCAATCTAATAGAGGAAACAAAATTAAGATCCGAATAATCACAGCCGTTCCAGCTGATACGTGGTACAGAGGAATCTGTCGCCACAAAACTTCTCGAACCGTCCAAGTACCCCCTGGCCAAACCCAAGTCCGA
Source organism: uncultured bacterium (assembly GCA_964245695.1). Classification (GTDB taxonomy): domain Bacteria; phylum Cyanobacteriota; class Cyanobacteriia; order Cyanobacteriales; family Nostocaceae; genus Hassallia. The sequence goes on from CAXTNZ010000258.1 coordinate 8,372, forward strand.
TAGACGAAAAAACTAAACAGCAATGACAGCTCGATTGATGCTGCATTAGCTATGTTCCGCAGAACAGGTGTATCAAGCCCCAACAGCTCAATCATGGCGAAAATGAGCAAGACGTTGACTGCTGTTGATACACCACCGCCTACAAGAAACTTAAATATTCGGTGTCGTAATAGCTTTTTCAAAATCACTGGACTAATTTAAAAACAACAAGGCGTGGAAAGTAGAGATGCATTCACAAAAGCGTATCCTTAGAACCATCGACTGATATTTTGGGTATAAATTTCCTTTAAAATGTCTGTGATTCCGTAGGTTAAATTCCATTTGGGATAGTGCTGCTTGAACTTCTGTACATCACTAATCCACCAAATGTGGTCTCCTATTCTATTAGTCTCTGCATAACTCCATTTGAGTTTTTTCTCGGTAATCGCTTCACACTCTTGAATTGCTTCTAACATCGAGCAATTACTGAAACGACTGCCACCGATGTTATAAACCTCACCTACACGAGGAGCCTGGTAAAAATGATAGAAAGCATTTACCAAATCATAGCTGTGAATATTATCTCGAACCTGCTTGCCTTTGTAGCCATAAATTTGGTAAGGTTTTCCCGTCATTGTACATTTCATTAAATAAGAAAGAAACCCATGCAATTCAGTGCCAGAGTGACTAGGACCTGTTAAACATCCCCCTCGGAAAGTCGCAGTTTTCATGTCAAAATAACGACCATACTCCTGAACTAATACATCGGCTGCAACCTTAGAAGCTCCAAACAAAGAGTGTTTGCACTGATCAATACTCATAGTTTCATCAATACCCTTGCTGTAAGGGTGTGTCTCCTCGAGTTCCCAGCGCAGCTCTTGCTCAACAAGTGGTAATAAATTTGGAGTATCTCCATAAACTTTATTAGTGGAGCAAAAAATGAATACAGCATCTGGGCAAGTTTGACGGGTATTTTCTAGTAATACTAGGGTGCCATTGGCATTGACTGTAAAGTCAGTGTAGGGTTCGCGAGCCGCCCAGTCATGGGAGGGTTGAGCTGCTGTATGAATAATCAGGTCAATGTCCTTGCCATATGTCTGAAATACTTTGGCGATCGCTTCATGATCGCGAATGTCAATTGTATGGTGAATATATCGGTCGCCATAATCGTGTAAGAGGCGATCGCGATTCCATTGTGTCGAGGCATTTTCACCAAAGAAAACCTGACGCATGTTGTTGTCAATACCAACAACAGTGAAGCCACGTTCACAAAAAAATCGCACTGATTCAGAACCAATTAATCCTGC
>CAXTNZ010000259.1:0-9550 GCA_964245695.1 uncultured bacterium
CCATCTCCCACTCCCCCCCTCCTCTTTACCTCGGTCTTCCTAATGTTGTTATGTAGACAACAGCTTCATCAGCAGGAATACCCAAAACGTCATTCACTTGGTCGTCAAAGAAGCCACCGATACCGCTGACACCCAAATTTAGGCGAACTGCGGCTAAATTCAGCCTTTGCCCCAAATGACCGGCATCCATGTGTAAATAACGGTAAACGCGATCGCCATATTGGGCAACGGCTGATTTTAAATCCGCTGTATGGAAAACTACTGCGGCAGCATCTCGCCCTAAGTCTTGCCCCAAGCAGAGAAAGTGTAATTCTTGCTGGAAGTTTTTAAAGCGAATTTGTCGTAATTCTTGCGCTTTCGGTGCGTAATAGTAACAGCCTGCCTCAAGTCCTTTCACTCCAGAAACGGCAATAAATGTTTCTATTAAATTCAAATCAAAGTAGTCTGGAGCAATATCTAAACCTTGGTCGATGTAATTTTTCGGTTGGTAAGTAAAATTTAGTAAAGCTTTCAGTTCATCAAAAGTTAAATTGCCACCGCTGTAAGCACGGGTAGAACGTCGCTTCAGCATGTTCATTTCCAAATCTTCTAGCTTTTTTCCCCAGTCGATGGGCGTGGTGGCGGTAGGAATTTTTTGACAAAAGGGAAAGTTATATTTATCTTCCTGAGATTTTTCTTTCACCTCTGGCAAGTTGAGCTTGCCTATTTTGCCTGATAAGATTTTTGTTGCTTGATGGAAATATCTCAGCAGTTCCCCATCGGGTATTTGCGGATAATCAATTTCGGTGGCGGATGGTAAAGCGGTTCTTCCCACCGGCAGGTTTTGTTTGATATCCAACAAGTCAGCTAGGGGAAGAACAGCTACTGCTCCTTCTTGTTGCGAATCGATATAAAGTAGTTCGTTTACCGCTTCATCCACAAAACCGCCGATCAAGTGGGGGCGATAGTTAGTCACCGCACCAGCTAACTCGATATTGCCTAAAAGATGCCCCGTATCGAGAAAAATCCGTCGGTAAGCCCTATCTTCATACCGCCACGCGGAACGATAGAATACCCCCGTGATGACAATAGCCAGTTGAGTGTTTTCTAATGTCGGATGCCACAAACAAGCTTCTTGCAAAGCTTGCCAAACATCACTGTCCCAATAATGCATCAGGGAATGATCCCGACACTGGTAGTTATACAATCCAGGTGGCAACAACGGCGTGCCACGAGAAACCACATATACCTCGGCGGGATATAATCCACCTGCACTGGGTGCTGCTCTTAGGTAAACCGCACTTCCCATAGAAGGCATTTTCGCAGTTAGTCCATAACTGCAAAACAGCAGCCGCGACAGTCTTTGCCACCATTGAGCATCTGGGTTATCAGCAAATACCTGTGGTTTTTCTTGGATGTAGGGTTTGAGATCGATGGAAGAGCCAATTTTGTACTCCTTGAAAGGCACAGGCTGCTTTGCCCAGTCGATACTATGACTTTTGCCGGCAAGTGTTTGCGGATCGTATTTGGTGCGTTCGTGGTAGTGCTGAGCAATTGATTGGCGTAGTTCTGGCATACGAGTTTTAATATGCTTCTGCTACATATCTTGGCATTCCTGCGCCTCTTAGTTTCGTCTTCATTAGTACAAATGGGGAGTGGGGAGTAGGGAAGAAGAGAAAAGGCAAAAGGAAAAACAAATTATTTTGATTTTTTTATTTTACTTTGAAAGCCTCAACTAAATCATGCTTTGACAAAATTGGCGATCGCGCTAGCCATATTCACAAACATAGCCACACTTACCACAGCCCACACGATTAAGTCAACTTTTCCGAATCAAAGTTAGCTGATTCTGGTGTTTACGTCAAACGTCGTATAGTTATTGACGGATGAAGTCAGTACTGGCTGCGTTTAGCCAATAATGCCAATATAATAATGCTCTTTTGAGCCAAATCACGCTAACCATCAACATCTTCAACTGATTTAAGTGCCTGCGGTCATGCACGATGTACAATGCTGAAAAGTCAAAATAAGTTGCCATATTGATTTAAATTGTGTTGACAAGCAAACCAATAATTGCGAACCGCGGAGGATGTTTGAAAAGTCGGAATGCGAAACATCAAAGTCCTCGGAAACCTAACCCCCCTACCCCCCAACACTCACGTCCCTTGCGCGTCTCGTCCCTTGCGCGTCTTTGCGATTGAGAAGAGAGGGAATGGGGGTTTCAAAGCCTCACTCACGAACTCAATATCAGGAGCGCGATCGCGCTCCTGATATTGAGTTTACATGAATGATAAGTAGATCCTGAAAAAACATAAATATAAAAAATGACAACCACACCAGTTAACACTTCTTCAATCGAAGCTAAGAAAAAACTTTTTGATATGGTTTTGGCTTTCATAAAAAGCCAGTGTATTTATATTGCTACGCGCTTAGGGATATTTAACCTGCTTCAAGACGAAGGAGAGCAGAGTCTTGAAACTATAGCCGAAAAGACAAATACCAAACCTGAAAGACTTTATTTCATCCTTCGTGCTTTAGCTCATTTAGACGTGTTAGAGCAAAAGCCAGGGAAAGTTTTTGCTTCTACTGAACTCTCAGATTTGCTTGTCACCAACAAAGGTCCTTCGATGGGTCATTTTGCCATGCACATCACCGAACCCGCTCAGTGGGATGCTTGGAAAGTCCTTGAAGATGCTTTGCATACCGGCGAAGTGCCATTTGAAAGAGCAAACGGTAAAGGTGTTTATCAGTTTTGCCAAGACAACGAATGGAGTGGTGATGTTTTCATCAATGCCATGAGTTACTTGACAATTCACGCCCTTGATGCATTGATGGATGTTTATGACTTTAGCCGCTTTAATACCGTGATGGACGTTGGCGGCGGACAGGGTGGACTAATTGCGCGGATTGTCAAGCAGTTTGGCTGTAAAGGAATATTATTTGATGTGCCTTATGTAGCCGAAACTGCACCAGCTTATTTAGAAAAGCAAGGAATTGATAAAGATGCAGTGCAAATCATCACAGGGGATGTGTTTGTAGAAGTGCCCAAAGGTGCGGATGCGATCGTCATGAAGTATTTTATCTCAGCGTGGAATGACGAAGACGCGATGAAAATCTTGCATAACTGCAAGCAAGCGCTACCACCGCACGGAAAAATAATTCTTTTGCAGGCTTTCGTCCCCGATTTAGATGAGCCGAAAGTTGCTCCCGATGGTGTTATGCCGGGAATTTTTGCTGTACAAATTAATGTAGCAGTGCCGGGGGGCGGATGGCGCACGCGGCAAGAATTTCAAAAGTTGTTTGAGAAGAGTGGATTTGTGTTAGAAAAAGTGGTTGACACCGAAACCAACCTCTCAGCAATGGAATTTGGTTTGGCATCTTAATGAAGGAAGAAATGAGCGTAACTGGCACATAATCTTACTCGTAGTAGGCACTAAAGTGCCTAAAATAAGCGCTAAAGCGCTTACTACGAGTTTATATTTATGTTTTTTGTGTGACAGTTGCGTAAGTTATAAAGAGAATGAAGAAAATAGGTGTTCTTTGAGTAGAAGAAAGTAAGACGCGCTTTGACTACAACAATATTAAGGGATAGAAGGTAATGCGGCGAGTTATCTGCATCATGGTTCTGTTTTATTTAATTCAAACTTACGGAAGTCTTCCAGGGCTTTTCGGACTTCCGCTTACCATCTATCTCAAAGAAAACCTGCAACTTTCACCGGCACAGTTAGCAAGTTTTAGCAGTTTAGTTTTTACTCCTTGGATGATTAGACCACTTTACGGAATTATTGGTGATGCGATTCCGATATTTGGCTATCAGTTCAAAAGCTATTTTTTTATATGTTATACGCTAGCGCTGGGAATGTTTTTAGGATTAGCTGGCATTCAATCTTACACGATTAATGTGTTGGCGATCGCTATAACTTTAGTCAATCTATCTATAGCCTTTAGCGACGTACTTACAGATAAAATCATGGTCGTTCAAGGCAGGATTTTTAACAATACTGCTGGTTTACAAGCGGCTCAATGGACTGCTCTGGGTTTTGGCAAAGCGTTGCTGTATTATATCAGCGGCTGGCTGGCTCAAAATTCTACTTTAGCGATCGCTTTTGGCATTAATGCAATTGTGCCATTGATTGGTTTAATCGGAACCTTCGTCTTACTTGGCGATGAAAAAAAGCAGGAAAAAAAAGTTTTAGTCCAAACTAGTCTAAAATCCCTTTGGACAGCAGTCAAGTCACGGCAGTTTCTAGCTGTTGTTGGCTTTATTGCTTGCCTTGAATTTACTCTCGTCCCCCCCCTTGTCAATTACATCATATATTACTATCAAGATGTTTTAAACTTTGACAAACAATCCTTAGGTCTTTTGGGTACATACGAAGCTATTGCCAATGCTTTAGGTGCGGTTGTTTTTGGCATCTTTTCTTTGAAGATTTCCCGACAGTTACTGCTAAATATGGCGATAGGATTAACTGCTATTTCCACACTCGGTTTATTATTTATATCTAATATACAAAGCGCTATCTTAGTGAGTATCTTTTTTGGATTTTTCGCCATGATCGCCATGCTAGGTGTATTAGAAATTGCCGCTAGAGCTTGTCCCGTTGGTGCAGAAGGTTCAGCTTACGCATTGCTAATGTCTGTATATATCTTTGCTAAACAACCAGGTCCCATCTTAGGCGGTTACTTATATAATTGGGGAGTTGCACCTTCAATTCTTGTTATTATTAGCGCCGCATTTACAGCGCTATGCTGGTTTCTAATTCCTCTACTTAAATTAAAGCAAGAATAACTGAACGCAAAGAGCATAACTTACATTCCTCTGCGTCACGAGTGCGCTAACCTCAGCGTACCTTTGCGTTTCAATTTAACCCTCAATTCACCACGATTTAAATACAAAAACCTATGACTTGGTATCCTCGGAACAAATATTGCTGGGATTTCTGGTTCGCTTGGGAGGGGCAAACACTACACGTTTTCTACCTGCAAGCCTCACAACTAATGTGTGCTTATAATGCCGAAAGAAGGCACGGTTTAGCATCAGTTGGTCATGCTGTCCTCACTGATTTTGGTTGGAAAGAAATTGATCCAGACAAGCCAGTGTTAGAAAAAAGAGAGGGAGATTTCTGGGATAATCTGGCGATTTGGACGGGAAGCATTATTCAAGAAGATAATCTTTACTATCTGTTCTATACAGCGCGACGCAGAGAAGATTTGTTGGTGGAAACACCTCACGAACGCCGTTTACCTCAAAACATTGGTGTTGCTACTTCAAAAGATTTAAGAAATTGGACAAGAACACCTGCCACTTTAAAAAAACCTGTTATTCCCAATCCGGGAATAAAGAGTGAATTTGATGGCAGTAACTGGCGCGATCCTTATGTTATTAAAGATGATATAGACGGAAAATATTATGCTTTTATCTGTGCGCGTCCTAGAGAATCCGCTGCGGATGTGGGGGGTGTTATAGCAATTGCGACTTCATCCAATTTGTCGGATTGGCAAGATGAACCTTATAAAATTTTGTATCAGAGCGATCAATTTTATTTGATGGAAGTGCCGCAAGTTTTTTGGCGGAAGACGAATGATGGTAAATACTGGCGCTTTTACCTTTTGTTCGGTCCTCATTGGAGTCCTTTTTTTATTAGTAAAGTGCCAATAGGAGTAACTTATTACGTTTGTTCCCAGCCGATAGAAGATAGGAGCAAGGTTAGTTACGATCGCATTCCTTGGGAAGATGGATCTGCGAATATACTATGCAAAAATTTCTATGTTGGCAAGTTTGTCAACCCGGAAACCGAAACTTACCCGGCGTTCTTTGGTTTCCGAAAACAAGATGAAGGCGGACACTTTGTCGGCGGAATATCCGATCCGCAGTGGGCGACTTTTGCTGATGATGGCACTATTAGTTTATCAGACTTTAAGCCCTCGCATTCTAACGATCCCAATTAATAAATTCGTATTCAAATGAAATTAAATAGGTTACAACAAAGAATTGTCAGTATTCTTGAACCTCTACCTATAGAAAACAACCATTTGGCTCCAACAGGCACTCTGGAGTCTCTGCAAATCAGGATAGGCGAAACTGTCACAGGCTGGTTGCGATCGCTTCGTCGGGGTCAACCGATGGTTTGGGACCCTTGGATACTAAAAGATGGCGATATTTATCGTATGTTTTACTTACAAGCGCTCGAAAGAGAAGACCCTTGGTGGAAAAATAGTAACATTGGCGCTGCGGTTTCTACTGATATGAACCACTGGGAAGATTTAGGAATTATTCTAGAGCCAGAACCAGCTAATTATTGGGAATCGGGAAGAGTCTGTGCGGGTTGTAGCTATAAAGAAGATGGTATTTACTATTTATTTTATTCAGCAGGTGGCAAAGAACCGCCACACCTGAGGAATGAAGCGATTGGTTTAGCAACATCAACTGATGGCGTACACTTTTCACGTTATAGCGATCGCCCTTTATTAACCCCAGAAACTGATGACCCTTGGTATGGACGCAGCAACTGGACAGAGCATTTACACTGGCGCGATCCTTATATTTTCAAAGATGAGCAAACTAATAGTTATTATATGTTCATTTGTGCCGGCTCTAGAGTAACCGGTAATTTTCAAGGATGTGTTGGTTTAGCAGTAGCAGACAAAATTACTGGACCTTACAAATTGCTACCACCCGCTGTAGAAGCACCTGTAGATGCTGTAGATTGGCCCTATTACCATTTAGAACGTCCTCAAGTCATTTATAAAAACGGTAAATATAATTTATTCTTTTCTTGCTTTAAACAGTTTTTCAATCCAGATTGGCTGAAAACTATAAAGCATAAAAGAGTAACTAATTCTTCACTCTATTGGTATATTTCTGATAATATTGCCGGACCTTATCACCCAGTAGACGATGATGATTTTATCGTTAAAGGAAGCGAAAAAACTGGAATGTATGGAACTAATTTTCTGCAAATATCAGATGAACCAGAAGAATTTATTGCCTATGGCTGGTATCACAGACTTCACGCTTTACAAGTTTCCAAAGCGTTTCGAGTTAACTGGAAAAACACCAGCAAACAGCATGACACTCTTGAGATTTTGCTGACTTCAGGTAAAACTGCTGGTTGAATCAGCGTTTTCAACACATATTGTAGAGACGTTCCACTGGAACGTCTCTACGACGGTTGCGGTATTTTTATTACTATTAATAAAAGCGGACATCATATCGGAGACAAGCAAAATTTTCTCCTAGTACAGGTCGGCAGAAATAAACAGACCATGATGTCACTCAAAATAATTTGCGACACAACCAGAAAAACAACCTATGAAAGCGAATCCGTCACGCACTAGAATTTGGCGACCTCAGTACCTGCAATCGGTCGAGTTGGTGCATAGTGTTTCTAAATGCCATTCATTGCCTCGCCATTTTCACGAAGAACTGGAGCTTTGCATCAGGCACGGTGACGGCTGGCAGTTTAACTACCGAGGCGCGATGCATAGCGTTCCATCAAATACCTTGGTGGTGACACAACCCCAAGAAGCACATCATGCTGATTCTAGGAGCGCTCAAGACTGCACTTTTCGAGGGCTACGGGTAGGTGCAGATTTACTTCAACAAGTTGCAATAGAAGTTGCAGGACGCGAAACAGAGCTTCCATTTTTTCCGATGCCTTTAGTCCATAACCGCGACCTTAATACACAAATCGTTCAAGTTCATCAAGCCTTAGAACAATCCATATCTGGGCTTGAACAACAGACATTGATCCTAGATTTGTTAGCACAATTAATTTTGCGCTGTGCAGAAGATCCACCAAGTCTAGCCAAGTTAGGGGAAGAACGTCAGCCGGTCGATCGCGTTCGGGCATATCTAGAAGATTATTACGATCAAGATATCTCGTTAGAGCAATTAGCACAGATTGCGAACTTGAGTTCGTTTCATCTCAATCGATCGTTTCGCAAAACGTTTGGACTGCCACCCCACGCTTATCAAATTCAAGTGCGAATTTTGCAGGCAAAACGGCTGCTAAGAAAAGAGTGGTCGATTGAGAAAGTAGCCACTGAAACTGGATTTGCGAGTCAAAGCCACTTTGGCTCACACTTCAAGCGGCTTGTTTGTGTTACTCCGAGGCAATACATTCAAGACAGCAAGAACGTGATAGATTTCGATGCTTAAATTCACTAATCTCTAAGTAGATTTGTTCTAAATTAAGGTCGCAAGCTATGGCGACAAAGGCTGGAATTGGAATCTTTAAATAATAGATTAGATTCGTACCAAACTCAAGTTGAACCCGATCGCGAAAGCCAGTCGGCGATCGCTGTCATAACCAATTGAAATAAAGGATTTATACATGAACGCACAAAACAAGCCACAATCTTTTCAAGTCAATAGTGCCGAAGGTCGCGCTTACTGGGGTATGGGCATTCTCTGGATCATGCTGGCAACTGCCGAAGATACGGATGGACAGTATTCTTGTATAGAACAACTGTTGCCGCACGGTCCAGCAGCAGGGGATCACATCCATGAGGCGGCAGATGAAACCTTCTACATTCTCGAAGGCGAAGCGACCTTCTTTGTAGAAGACCAGCCGATTAAAGCAACCGCCGGATCGTTTGTGTCAATTCCACGGGGTACAAAACACGCTTTTCAAATCGATTCTGAAACGGCACGATTACTCAACACCTATGTCCCCGCAGGTTTTGAGTACACGATCATGGCGACGACTGTGCCCGCAGAGGCACGTACATTGCCTCCCGCTTCGCTGCCTTTTCCCGATCAAGAACAAGCCAATCGAGCGATGGAGCAAGTCATTCAAAAGTATCCTGCGGCTAAAACCAAATTCTTACAAGGTTTCGCAAGCTAAATTACCCGACACCGGAAATCCGAGTTTGGCTCCGGCAAAGCGATCGCTCGCGTGCAGTTGCTTTTCAGGTAACAATGCCTCATTGATAGACAGCGGCAAAGAATGAATTCTGTAAACTTTATAAAGAAAATCATGCCTACAAAATTGACGGTTCTGGTTGCTGGCTCTACTGGGATGCTGGGTTCTAAGATTGTTTCTGCTCTACTCGACAAAGGCAACATTGATGTTCGAGCAATGGTGAGATCAAGTAACGATACCAATGGAGAAAATCGTAAAAAGATCGACGCAATGAAAGCTAAGGGCGCAACGATTGTTGAAGGCGACGTGATGAAGCCTGAAACCCTACTGCCGTTGTGTGCAGGAGTTGATGTTGTCGTCTCTGCGATCGGTAACAATGAAGTGACGGTTCCAGGGCAGAAAAACTTGATTGATGCTGCCAAACAGCAGGGCGTGAAGCGGTTTATTCCCTCCGATTACTCCGTGGACTATCGCAAGCTGGACTATGGTGACAACGACAACCTGGATAAGCGCAAGGAAGTATTTGAGTATCTTCAGCAGAGTGGTTTGGAATATACCTTAGTTCTCAACGGGGCATTTATGGATATAATCGCCTATATGCCGCTGTTTGACCTGGAACATCAGACATTTCAATACTGGGGCGATGGTGAAACGCCGCTCGATTTCACCACCACTGATGATACCGCCAAGTATGTGGCGGAAGC
>CAXTNZ010000260.1:0-1445 GCA_964245695.1 uncultured bacterium
CCTCTAGCTACTTAAATGAATCAACCATTAACATCTTCTTGGCTGAATAATACATTTATTTAATAGTTTGGCAGAGCGAGATGAAATTAGGATGAAATTTGATAGTATACCCGAAAAATTATCATAAGTAAATTTTGTTTATATTTATCTTATTTTAAATAACTATCAATTATAATTAACTAAAGCGAGAGTAATTTTTTGTTACATAGTATGAATTTAAAGCTGTTAATAAATTAAATCATTAGCTTCTCGATATTGATTATTATTTAACCTGGCAGGAAAACTAGTTTTTTCTGCTAAATTTTCAAGTGCATCAATAGCATTGTGCTTATCCCTCTTCTGTCACTCTGGGAGAAGTAAAATATTTCCAAAGATGGTAGTAGTCACTTAAAAACGTTGCTGGAATATGGATGTAGCGCTCCAAGTATTACACAAGGCACGTCCGGCAATCGCAACTCTAAAATTTACTGTTTATAGTAGCTTTACTAAGTTTTACAGGTAGCCTTTGGGAGAGGATGTTTGAAAAATATTATTAACACCAAAGTCTCGGAAACCTAACCCCCTGTGGTGGAGAGGAATGGAAGCGGAGTTCCGAGTATACTTGTTGAATTTTCTAACATCCTCTGAGCAAAGTCTAAAAATAATAAATACTTCAAGCAAAAAGATTAAGTTTAAATACTCTAAACAACACCTTCATTTGCTAGAACACAAGGATAATTGGGGTCACCAAACTCTATTTGAATTGTGGTATGTTCAATACTAAAATGGTCGTGAAGCTCTTTATTCACTTCTACTAAAAAAGCATCGCCTGGATGTCCATTTGGCATTATTAAGTGAACGGTGAGTGCTGTTTCTGTGGTACTCATCCCCCAGATATGTAAGTCGTGGACACCAGTTACACCAGAAAGTTCCGTTAGATATGTGCGGACAGCCAGCGGTTCAATTCCTGCTGGTACGGCATCTGTAACCAGGTTGACAGATTCTTGTAACAATTGCCAAGTTCCGACAACAATCACGATAACAATAATTAAGCTAACAACAGGATCAAACCACAACCAACCAGTTGTAACAATGGCAATACCAGCCAGGACTGCACCCAAAGATACCACCGCATCAGCAACTAAATGTAGAAATGCTCCCTTGATATTTAAGTCGTTTTCCCGTCCAGACATAAACATCAAAGCGCTTACTGTGTTAATAATAATACCTATGGCAGCAACGCCGATAATTGTACCACCCGATACTGGGCTAGGTTCGATAAAACGGCGGATAGCTTCCCAAGCGATCGCGCCCGAAGCAACAAGTAGTAGAATAGCGTTTAACAGCGCAGCCAAAATTGAGGAACGACGCAAACCATAGGTACGACGAGGTGTTGGGAGACGACGTGCGAGAATACTGGCTCCCCAAGCGAGTAGCAAACCTAAAACATCACTGAGATTATGACC
>CAXTNZ010000260.1:1545-7964 GCA_964245695.1 uncultured bacterium
TTTGTTTGATATTTCCCCTTTGTAATACTTACCTTCAGCATTATAAGTAAGAGGAATTGTCGTTTGTTTTCCATCTGGTGACTGAATATCAGCCGTTACTTTAGCGTTAGGTACTGTTTCATGTTTATCTCCTGTTTCTAAGTACAAATCTAGGTGAGTTCCTTTATCTTCTTTTTCGGCAACAAACTCTAAATGATATTTACCTGTTTCAACAACTTGACCGCCATGTGAATGTTCTTTACCTTCTTCATGTTTTTGGGAATGACCTTCTTTGTCATTATGTTCTTGTGATGAATCACCTGATTTTACAGTATCAGTTTTTGAACTATTTGCTGCTGTATTAGTAGTTTCTGTCTTGTCAGTGGAAGCATTTTCTTGACTTCCACCGCTACAAGCACCTAGGAAAAGTAATCCAGTGCTTGCTAAAATAACGAATCCTAATTTAAAACTTTTCATTAATTTACTCCTCATCACTTGTTAGTAATCAACGTCAGTTCGACAGAATCTCTGACCATCATAAATTCCTGTTTTTAACACATCGTTAGTCAGACAAACTATCAGTGGGTATCTAGGAAGAATTAATAAATTAAGTATCATATTGCGGAACCTTGAGTAAATTGTATATTTTGTATTTGTGTCGTCTTTTTCGGAACTAAAAACTTACTAAATTGCATATAGCAAGCTGGAAGCACCAACAAAGTCAAAGTAGTAGATGTAAACAAACCACCTAACACTACCACTGCCAGGGGCTGGAGGATTTCTTTACCAGCACCGCTACCAATTACCAAAGGCACCATACCCAGCGCAGATGCTAAAGCTGTCATCAAAATTGCAACCAATCTTTCCATCGAACCTTCAATTAAAACTTCCCGTAAAGGTTGCCCTTCTGCTAACCGAGCGTTATAGTTTTCAACTAATAATAATCCGTTTCTTGCTGCCACACCAAATAAAGTAATAAATCCGACCATTGATGCAACAGAAATAATACCACCAGTCAAAGCGATAGAAATAACGCCACCAATTAATGCTAAAGGCAAGTTAATTAAAATCATAATGGTAGCAGGAACAGATTTGACGGCAAAGTAAAGGATAACTGCGATGGCTATAAATGCTAAAATTCCCGCAAATGATAAAGTTTTTGTGGCTCCTTCTTGTGCTTCAAATTGACCACCATACTCAATAAAATATCCAGGAGGTAATTGCACCTGTTGCTTGACTTTTTCTCTAATCTCTTTAATCACAGAACCTAAATCTCGTCCAGCGACGTTGCTCGATACAACAATATATCTAGAGACATTTTCGCGGTTAATCGTGTTAGGACCAGTACCATAATCAATTTTGGCAACTTGAGCTAAAGGAATTTTCTGTCCGTTGGGAGTATCAACAAGCAAATTACTGATAATTTCGATATTATTGCGATATTTTTCTTGCAACCAAACTACCATATCAAAAGTTTGTTGCTGCTCTAATATTTGAGAAACAACTCGTCCATTGAGAGCAGTCTCTACCTCTTCTGACAATTCACCAATTGTCAAACCATAACGTGCTGCGGCATTGCGGTCAAATTGAATTTGCACCTGTTTCATCGGTACTTGCGGTTCAAGTTGCAAATCAGCTAAACCTTGAACTTGACCCATTGCTGACTGTACTTGTTTGCCAAGGGTACGCAGTTTTTCCAAATCGGAACCGAAGATTTTGACTGCGATCGCACTCCTCACCCCTGACAACACTTCATCCATCCGGTGTGAAATAAAACCACCAATATTAGGTACAACTCCAGGAATTCTCTCAAATTCCTTGCGGATTGTTTCGATGGTTTTTTCCCTATCCTTTGCTCCCTCTTCGCTAAGTTGCACGTCTAATTCGGCAGAGTTGACACCAGCTACCTCGGTATCTCCCTGAGCGCGTCCAGAGCGCAATTGAGCCGTTTCAACACCAGGATTTTTCTTTAAGGCTTCCTCGATTGCCAAGCCAACTTGATTGGTAGCTTCCAGCGACTCCCCAGGCATGAGAACTGCGGCAACTACTAACGCACGGTCTTTAAACTCTGGTAAAAATACTTGCCCTAGCCCCGTCATAATTACTAATGCCGCAACAAACCCAGCTAATGCGGTTGTTAAAACAATTTTGGGACGACGTAATGAGAATTTCAAAGCTGGACGGTAAAGTTTATGGGTTTGTTTCTCTAACCAAGTTTCCGTACTAAGTAATTTTGTATTTACTAATAGCAACGCACACATTGCTGGGGTTAATGTCAGTGCAACCAGGGTGGAAGCAGCAATTGATAGTAAATATGCTAGTCCCATCGGCGCAAAAATTTTCCCTTCTACCCCAGAAAGGGCGAAAATTGGTGCAAAAACGACGGCAATAATAATAGTGGCGAAAAGTACGCTTACCCGCACTTCTACCGAACCGTTAAAGACAACTTGCAACGGTGGGACGGGGTTTCCTACAAGTTGGTTTTCTCGCAAACGACGGTAGACGTTTTCCATATCCACAATTGCATCATCCACCACCGAACCAATCGCTACCACCAATCCCCCTAAAGTCATGGTGTTAATACCTTGTCCCGTCCAATTGAGAATCATCATCCCCAGCAACAAAGATACCGGGAGGGCGCTTAAACTAATAATTACCGTCCGCCAATTCATCAAAAATAAAATCAGGATGATGCAGACGATAATAGTACCATCACGCAAAGCTTCTTCAACATTCTTAATGGAGGCTTCGATAAAATCTTCTTGGCGGAAAGTAGTCGTAATTTTGATATCTTTGGGTAGACCAGCTTTAATCTCGTCTATTGCGGCTTCAACTGCCTTTGTCACCTTGGGTGTATCCGCAGTCGGTTGTTTATTTACTGTTACAATAACTGCTTTCTTACCTCCAAAACTACCGTCACCGCGTTTGAGTGCTGCGCCAATTTGTACATCTGCAACTTGTTCTAATAAAACGGGTGTGCCATTTTTAGCTTTAATTACTGATTTTTTTAATTGTTCAATAGATTCAACCCTTCCCACCCCGCGCACCAACGTTTCTTGGTCGGGAGTTATCAAAAATCCTCCCGGTGCATTGGCATTAGCAGCTTGTGCAGCTTCAGTGACATCTGCCAAGGTGACATTAAATGCTTTTAGTTGATCTGGGTTAACCAGCACTTGGTACTGACGCTCATCCCCACCAAAGACAACAATATTACTAACACCGGGGACAGCCAAAAGACGGTTTTTTACTTGCCAGTTGACGATACGCCACACCTCCATGATGGGTGTAGTATCGGAAGTGAAAGCATATTTAACAGTCCATCCCAGAGGAGAACTGACAGGAAGAATTTCTGGCTCTTTGACACCTTGGGGGATTTGGCTGCGTGCTTGCTGCAACCGTTCGGTAATCAATTGACGAGCGCGATAAATATCTGTATCCCCAGTGAAAGTTGCCCGCACAGCCGAAAGACCAACAGCCGAGGAGGAACGTAATGTTTCAATTCCAGGGGTTCCGTTAATTGCACTTTCAATCGGACGAGTAACCAGGGACTCGACTTCATCCGGTGCAAGTCCTTCGGCTTCGGTCATAATTTCAACTTGCGGTGGGGCAAAGTTAGGAAATACGTCTAGTGGCATTTCACTAAGGACGCGAAAGCCCCACAGGCTGATAATTACAGAAGCAATAACGACTAGCCAACGTTGAGCAATAGACCATTTAACTATAGAATTAAGCATTTTTATAAGAATTCAGGGATATTCGTAGTTTTAGTGCAGTTAGTAAATTTAAATATTGGGTACTTTATCTACTCTCTCAGATGAAGATGAAATTGGGATGAAATTTCTGGCAGAGGTGTAGAATAACTTTATTCAAAACATAGGTTAATATATTTTACGAAGGATGTGGGCTGAACAAAATCACAACCGTTCCCATTAGGGAAATTGCAACGCCAAGTAAGTCCCACCGATCTGGCTTAACACCTTCAACTAACCATAACCAAAGAATAGATGAGAGGAT
Source organism: uncultured bacterium (assembly GCA_964245695.1). Classification (GTDB taxonomy): domain Bacteria; phylum Cyanobacteriota; class Cyanobacteriia; order Cyanobacteriales; family Nostocaceae; genus Hassallia. Next base: position 5,539 of record CAXTNZ010000260.1, read on the forward strand.
GTAAATACCACCGTAAGCAGCGTATACTCTTCCAGCGTTTGAGGCATCTACCTTGGTTAAAGCAAAAGCGAAGATAATTAGGGCTAAAATACCTGGGATAATCCAAAGTATGCTACGGTCTAATCTCAACCATGCCCAAAAAGCATAGCACCCGGAGATTTCTCCTAGTGCAGCAAGTAAGAAGAAGACAAGCGATCGCATTTTCAGTGAAAGTTAGTGCTGTTGACGAAGGGGGATAATGATTATTTTAATTACATATGCATGAAAAATTGCCCCTCTTTAGCTGACTCCAGTTTTTTCGGAAATAAAAACTTACCAAACTTCGCATACAACGCAGGTAAAACCACTAAAGTTATTGCAGTAGAAGTAAACAAACCACCAAATACAACTACAGATAACGGTTGCAAAAGTTCCTGTCCTGGTCCACCTTGAATGACCATCGGTGCTAAACCTAATGCGGAAGTTAAAGCTGTCATCAAAATCGCATTTAGTCGTTCCATTGACCCGTTAACAATAACTTCCTTTAAGGGCATTCCTTCGGCATACTTACTGTTATAATTGTCCACCAATAACAAACCGTTGCGAGTTGCTACCCCAAACAAGGAAACAAACCCAACTAAAGACGCAACCGAAATTACCCCACCAGTTAAAGCAACAGCGATTACACCTCCTACCAAGGCAATTGGTAAGTTAATCATAATCATTGCGGTAGAAGGGATGGACTTAACTGAAAGGTACATTAATACTGTAATCGCAATGAATGCGATCACGCTAAAAACGAGAATATTTTGGGTTGCGCGTTCTTCAGCTTCAAACTGACCTGCATACTGAATAAAATAACCCGCAGGTACTTGGATATTACTTTTAACTTTACTTTCAATATCAGTAACAATCGAGCGCAAATCTCGACCTTTCGCATTTGCAGCAACGACTATCAAGCGGGAAACATTTTCACGGTTGATTGTATTCGGTCCTGTCCCTTCTCCAATACTAGCAACATTACCTAAAGGTACTTTCTGTCCATCGGGAGTATCAATCAAAAAATTACGGATGGTTTCTAAATTTTGCCGTGCTTCGGGTTTTAACCATACAATCAAATCAAAAGATTGTTGGTTTTCCAAGACTTTAGAAACAACTTTCCCATTGAGTGCAGTTTCAATTGTATCTGCCAAATCCCCCACGGTATGACCGTAACGACTAGCTGCATCGCGGTCAAATTTAATTTGAATTTGTGGTACTGGAAGTTGCGGTTCGAGTTGTAAGTCAATGACACCATTAACTGTTGCCATTTGTTGCTCTACTTGCTGCCCAATTTTCCTTAATTCTGCTAAATCGGAACCGAAAATTTTCACAGCGATGGAACTACGAACCCCTGATAAAACTTCATCCATCCGGTGCGAAAGAAATCCACCAATATTAGCTACCGAACCTGGTATTTTATCAAATGCTTCTCGCATTACTTGTAAAGTTTTTTCCCGGTTCTTCATCCCTTCTTTACTTAATTCAATATCAACGTGAGCAACATTGACACCTGCTGCTTCCGCATCACCAGAAGCTCTTCCCGCACGAGTTTGAACGAATTTAAATCTGCGGTCATTTTTTAATGCTTCTTCGATTACATGACCTCCTTTAGTGCTAATTTCCAGAGAACTTGTTGGATAAGATGACAAAGTATTGACCATCGTTTGCTCTTGAAACTCTGGTAAAAATGCTCTACCGAAAGAAGGGATAATCACAAAAGATGCCACTGTTAAAACTGTTGCGATACCCATAATTAAGAAGGAGTTTCGCATGGAAAAGTTTAAACAAGAACTGTAAATTCCCTTACAAAATCTAGCTAGCCAAGGTTCTCGCCTTGTTACCTTTGTATTCGGTAATAAAATTGCACATAAAGCTGGAGAAACTAATAAAGATTCTAAACTAGAAATGACAACTACCACTAAATAAGAAATACCCATTGGGGTAAAAATTCGACCTTCGATACCTGGTAGGGTAAAAATCGGCGAGAAAACAATAATACCAATAATCGTTGCACCAACCAGCGAATCGCGTACTTCTTGAGAGCCTTCAAAAATAATTTCTAACGGTGGTAATGGCTCGTCGGAAGTTTTATTTTCGCGCAGTCGGCGATAAGTATTTTCACCGTATACAATTGCGTCATCAATTGCAGTCCCAATCGCAACTGCTAAACCACCCAAAGTCATTGTATTTAGTCCAATTCCCAACCATGAAAGTGCTAGCATTCCAAACAGCAATGTCAAGAAAAAGTCTAGCAAACATACTGCGAGGATGCGCCAATTCATTAAAAAAGGAATCAGAATAATTGCGGCAATAATACTACCTTGAATCAAAGATGAACGAACGTTGTCAACTGAAGACTCAATGTAACTGTCTTGGCGAAATGTAGTAGTAACTTTAATATTTTT
>CAXTNZ010000260.1:8064-9530 GCA_964245695.1 uncultured bacterium
TTGGCTGACTCCGGGAACAGCTAAAAGGCGATTTGTTACTTGCCAATCGACGATTCGACGAGCTTCCATTAAGGAGTTAGAAGTTTGGGATATAGCTTGTCCCAAAGGGGTAGAATTGGAGGATTCCCCCTCTTCGACGGAAAAAGCGTACTGGACGACTAAACCAACAGGAGAAGTGGTGGGGGATATTTGTGGTGTTTCAACTCCTGGAGGTAGCTTACTAACCGCTTGTTGTAGTCGTTCGGTAACTAGCTGACGCGCTTGATAAATATCAGTTGACGAATTAAATATTACCCTCACCGCAGAAATACCAGCCGCACTCGACGAACGGACTGCGGTTACTCCTGGTGTGCCATTAATTGCACTCTCTATTGGTAAAGTTACTAGGGATTCGACCTCCTCCGGCGCAAGTCCAGGGGCTTCGGCTTGGATTTCCACTTGCGGTGGTGCAAAGGCTGGCAGTACATCCAACGGCATCTGAGGAATGACGTAGAATGTCCAAAACGAGACAATAATTGTAGCTAATACGACGAGCCAGCGTCGGTTAATTACCCACCTAACAATGTTTCCAAGCATTTTTGATTTTAGTGATTTGCGTTCTGTACTTGGCGCGTAGTTACTTTCTAGTTTTTCATGCTCGGATGAAATTGGGATGAAATATTTGATGGGGCTGTGTTGGGAAATCTAGTAAAATTGAATATATATAATAGATATCTGTTGGAAATTAATTGTGCGTTACCCACAATCTTTATAAAGACGCGTTCGCGGAGCGTGCCGCTTCGGCAAATTACCCTATGGGTTCCGCGAAGCGCGGTACGCGTCTTTACATCTTGGACGGAGACTAATAGACATAGGAGTGGAAATTAATTGTGCGTTACCCGAAACCCTTGTAAAGACGCTTGGGTATCGCGTCTTTACATTGTTTTTCACAGAGGTCTAGTCTAATGTTAAGCCGAGCCTTGATAACCTTTACTGCTACTCCTCTTTTTTGCCCTTCTCCACCACAGACGCATCCGCCAAAGGTGATGAATGTTTATCTAAATAAACCTCAGTCTCATACCTGAACTCGTTGTAATCTAAATTACCTGCTGTCATTAAACGGGAACGCTTACGATTCGACCAAAAACTTCCGGTAGCAAAAGCACCAGCCGCAATTACAGCTCCCCCACCTGCTAATAACCATGAAGGTAAAGCAAAATTATTACTTTTAACCGTAGTCTCTTCTTCGTGGTTATCTTCCTCTTCGCCGTGATTATCTTCCTCTACTTTTTTACTACCACCCCGTAAGGACTGTGCGTATAATTGCGTAGCACGCTGAGTAACAATCATATCGCCATCAAATAAACCTGTTTTCACCTCCACTATATCCCCAGAGGTTTGACCCAATGTGACTTCAGCCGCTTGATAGGCATTACCATTTTGGACGTAGACAATTTTTTTACCATTAGCATCAACCATTGCCGAGG
>CAXTNZ010000261.1:0-4204 GCA_964245695.1 uncultured bacterium
ATTGATAGATATGAAAAATTAGAATTAGCAATTTAATCTTAGAAATAAGCAAAAATATAGCTGAACAAAAATTTTGCTGAATTAAGGAGAAATGAAGCTATGTCATACGTAAATAGAGTAAATGATGATGTAATTAATGAGCCTGCGGTAGTGGGTAGAGTTGCTGATTATCACGATCGCGTTCGTTGGGGTCCGATTATTTCTGGTTTGTTAGTTTCCCTAGCTACGCAATTAATTTTGAGCGCCTTGTTTGCAGCGATCGGCGCAGGTAGTATTGCAACTTCCGGCGCACCTAGAACAAATGCTTCTGATGTTGCTGGAAATGTGGGAATTTGGTCAACTATTGGTTTGTTAATTTCCCTATTTACCGGCGGTTGGGTGACAGCTCGCGCTTGTGGTCCAATGAACCGCAGCACAGCTCTTCTCAATGGGGCAATTCTCTGGGCTACCACTTTAGCAGTTAGCTCTTGGCTGTTGGCTAGTGGGGTATCGGGTGCTTTTGGTGTTGCGGCTTCTAACGCTGGTGAAGTGCTTAACCAAGTGCAACAGCAAGGTGGTGTTAATGTACCCCGAAGCAATGTAAGTGCCCAAGAAGCTCGTAATCTTGCTGGTGCAACATCTAAAGGCTTGTGGTGGTTTGTATTCGGTTCTTTGCTGGGTTTAGTTGCATCAATGATTGGAGCAGTTACTGGCGCGCGCAGTCCGCGTACTAATACTTACACCTAATAATTACACCTAAAAACTGGTTGGTGAAACTAAATTACACCGCTTCAGATGGCACCTGGAAAAAGGTGCTTTTTGTTGTTTTTTTTAGTTAGAGACGCCATATATCGCGTCTCTACATTTAGGATTTGTAGCGGATATAAAAAAATTCTACTCAAGAACCGCTATAGTTAGCGCTCTACCCGATTTTACCACTTCAGGTATGCAGCTTCTATTCCTTGCTCTCGGCGAATCTTGCCATCTTTCTCAAACCAGGCAATCACTTGCTGTGTTGTTAAATCTTCAACAGCAACACTGTAGTCTTGGGCAATGTGCTGCAAAAGTTTGAGGGATGAAATTGTCAATCTGGTTAAAAACTTCTCTGGAGAAGAAAGCAAAGCTGCATCTACTTTTGCTGACTCTTCTAAGGTTAGAAATTGTGTTGATAGTTGCTGCTGTGGTGGTAAATTCATAAATTATAAATACAACTTAGCGAACAATCGGTGATTTGTAATTTGTCAAACATATTACGGCTTAGCCATTACTCATAACCTAAACTTAATGTGAAAACGAATTTTTTAATTTGGCTTTGCTTTTCACAGCTTGCACCAAATAGCCGCAACGGTGTTCGCCGTTGATAATCCAGTGGGTACGCTCTACTGTACAATCGGGTAGAACTGCGGCAAACATTTCTAATTCATGACCACAGATGCTGGGGAAAGACTCGGCAACGTTGGAAATCGCGCAATTATGCTCCATTAAAATAAAGCGATCGCATAGCATGTCCACGGGATTTTCACCGGGCGATTCATTCGATTCTACAGGGTGACACTCTGCCATGAAGCCTTCAGCTTTTCTCAATTCTACTAAGTTTGCCACGCGTTCCGTTAACGAACCTTTACCCACGCGATCGCGATATAAGAGTGCTTTACGTTCCCACTGTTTTCTTAAAATCGAGCTTACTTGGTCGCGTCCCACCGTTTCTGCTAATGTATCTAACAGAGAAACAGCAAATTCACCGTAGCTATCACCTCTTTGCAAGCGATCGCGTCCTTCCCGACTCAACTGATAAACGTGAGAAGGACGCCCCATCTTTTCCTGTACCGAGGAAGAATATAAAATTAGCTTTTCCGCCTCCAAATCTTTGAGATGACGACGAATCGCTTGGGGGCTAATCTTTAGAGTTTCCGATAGCTCGAAAGCTGTAGCCTGTGACTGTTTGTGCAGATATTCTAAGATATCTTGCTTGGTTGAGGACTGCTGGGTAGTCGCCATCTTAGTCCCAAAAATTAATTGGAAAATTTCACTTTAACAACATTCTTGTTGTTAATTTAGCGTAAAATGAAGATAACTTAAACAACCTACCTGTTGTTTTACTCTCCATCCTTATTGTAACAGCCGCGTAACCACTCTGGGTTAACGACGAAGGGAAATCGGCTCACAGCCCGTCTCCCATCCTGAAAGAGACACCTAAAAGAGAACACGAGAGAGAGAAAAGAACTGATGAGTGCCACTGTCAAAACCTTAGTCAACCAGCCCTACAAGTATGGCTTTGTCACCAATATTGAGGCAGACACCATTCCCCGTGGGTTAAACGAGGATATTGTCCGCTTGATCTCCAGCAAGAAGAACGAGCCAGAATTCATGTTGGAGTTTCGTCTGAGAGCCTATCGCCAGTGGCTAAAAATGACAGAACCGACTTGGCATAGCGTTCAGTATCCGCCAATTAATTATCAGGATATCATCTACTATTCCGCACCGAAACAAGCGAAGAAAAAGCTTAACAGCTTGGATGAAGTAGATCCTACCCTTTTGGAAACCTTTGAAAAGCTAGGTATTCCCCTATCAGAACAGAAGCGACTGGGAAATGTCGCTGTCGATGCCATTTTCGATAGCGTTTCTGTTGCCACTACATTTAAAGAAAAGCTTCTCAAAGACGGCGTTATCTTCGGCTCAATTTCCGAAGCATTGCAAGAATATCCCGAACTAATACAAAAGTACTTGGGTAGCGTTGTTCCCCCCGCAGACAATTACTTCGCGGCACTGAATGCTGCTGTATTCACCGATGGTTCTTTTGTCTATATTCCTAAAGGCGTAAAATGCCCGATGGAATTGTCTACCTATTTCCGGATTAACAACGGCGATACCGGACAGTTTGAGCGTACCCTGATTATCGCGGAAGAAGGCAGCTATGTTTCCTATTTGGAAGGCTGTACCGCGCCGATGTACGATAGCAATCAACTACACGCGGCTGTGGTGGAACTTGTCGCTCTTGACAATGCGGAAATTAAATACTCTACCGTCCAGAATTGGTACGCCGGCGATGAAAAAGGCAAAGGTGGTATTTACAACTTTGTCACCAAACGCGGTTTGTGTCAGGGTGTAAATTCTAAGATTTCCTGGACGCAGGTAGAAACCGGTTCTGCTATTACTTGGAAATATCCTAGCTGCGTGTTGGTGGGTGATAATTCTGTGGGTGAGTTCTACTCGGTAGCGCTGACAAATCATATGCAGCAAGCCGATACGGGAACCAAGATGATTCACGTCGGTAAGAACACTCGCAGCACGATTATCTCTAAGGGAATCTCTGCTGGTAACTCTAGTAACAGCTATCGCGGTTTGGTGAAAATTAACCCGAAGGCAGAAGGAGCTAGAAACTATTCGCAGTGCGACTCAATGCTGATTGGGGATAATGCTCATGCGAATACTTTCCCATATATTCAGGTGCAAAATAAGGCAGCGAAGGTGGAGCATGAAGCTTCTACTTCCAAGATTGGGGAAGACCAATTATTTTACTTTGCACAGCGCGGCATTTCTAGTGAAGATGCGGTTTCGATGATGATTAGTGGCTTCTGTAAGGATGTGTTCAATCAGTTGCCGATGGAATTTGCGGTGGAAGCTGATAAGCTGTTGAGTCTGAAGTTGGAAGGTAGTGTTGGGTAAGAAACAAACCGCAGATGAACGCGGATAAATATCAAAGTTTATCTGTGTTTATTTGTGGTTTGAATAACGAACCGCCAAGGCGCCAAGAGCGCCAAGCTAGAGAAGAGAGAGAGAAGATGATTATTGAAAATAGTGAAGTTGTGCTGTCAGTAAGAGATTTGACGGCTAATGTTAATGGGACGCCGATTCTCAAGGGTGTGAATATTGAGGTGAAATCGGGTGAAGTTCATGCGATTATGGGACCGAATGGTTCTGGTAAAAGTACTTTTTCTAAGGTTTTGGCTGGACATCCAGCATATGAGGTAACTGGTGGTGAGGTAATTTTCCAGGGACAAAATCTGCTGGAAATGGAACCAGAGGAACGCGCGAGAAGTGGTGTATTTTTGGCGTTTCAGTATCCCTTAGAAATTCCGGGTGTAAGTAATTTGGATTTCTTGCGGGTCGCTTATAATTCCCGTCGGAAAGCGCAGGGTTTAGAAGAAATTGATGCGTTTGATTTTGATGATTTGATAGAAGAAAAGCTGGATGTTGTGAAGATGAATCCGGCTTTTCTGAATCG
>CAXTNZ010000261.1:4214-9525 GCA_964245695.1 uncultured bacterium
GAGGGTGTCTCTGGTGGCGAGAAGAAGCGGAATGAAATTCTGCAAATGGCGCTGCTGGAACCAAAGTTGGCGATTTTGGATGAGACAGATTCTGGTTTGGATATTGATGCGCTGAAGATTGTCGCGAATGGAGTAAACCAACTGGCAAATCCGCAAAATGCCACGATTATGATTACTCACTATCAGCGGTTACTTAATTATATTGTGCCTGATTATGTGCATGTAATGGCTCAGGGGCAGATTCTCATGTGTGGTGGTAAGGATTTGGCGCTGGAGTTGGAAGCTCGCGGTTATGACTGGGTGTTGGAAGGAACTGAGGTGGGTGTGTAATGTCTATTGAAGTTTCTCCAAGTCCGATTTCTAACACTTTGGTGGATAAAGATGCTTATCTGAGTGGGTTGTTAGATAAAGTAGTTGCATCAAAGTCAGAGGGTTGGTTGCAAGATGTGCGGGAAAGCGCTGCTGATTGGGTGCGTCAATCAAGACTTCCTACTACCCGCGATGAAGAATGGCGTTTTGCTGATTTGTCGTCTTTGCGTGAGGTGCAATTCAATGTAGAGACGTTTTTACCAAATATTACGCCTTTTGTTTTACCAGAAGCGAATAATAATTGTTTGGTTTTTGTTAATGGTGTTTACGCACCTGAGTTATCAGCTGTTTCTGGTTTACCTGATGGTGTGGTGGTTAGCAATTTGGCTAATTTACCTGCGGGTTATCATGAGCGGGTGCGGCAATATTTAGCACAAGCATCAGGCGATCGCGAGGTGTTTACGGCTTTGAATACTGCTGGTATGACTGACGTGGCAGTGATCTGGGTAGGGAAAAATGTGGTGGTGGAAACACCGATTAGTTTGCTGTTTGTTGCTGCTGAAGAAGGTAGAACAATTTCTTTACCGCGTTGTTTAGTGGTGGCAGAAAGTGGTTCGCAGGTGACTTTGGTCGAGGAGTATACGAACCGCAGAGGCGCAGAGGAAGAGAAAGAGGGTGTATACTTCACCAATGCGGTGACGGAAATTTGGGTTGAGGAGAATGCTCAGGTTAGTCATACTAGAGTTGAGCAAGATAGTGCTGAGGCTTTTCACATTGGCAAGACTGCGGTAATGCAAGCTCGTTACAGTCGATATACTTGTAATGCCGTAACTTTGGGTGGAAAGTTTTCACGTCACAATTTAGAGATTTTCCAAACTGGTGAGCAAACGGAAACTACTTTAAATGGGTTGACGATGATTAAGGAGAAGCAACTTGCGGATACTCACAGTGTAATTGCTCTCAATCATCCGCACAGTGTGAGTCGGCAATTGCACAAGTGTATTGTAGGCGATCGCGCTCATGGTGTATTCAATGGCAAAGTTTTTGTCCCTAAACTGGCACAGTTAACTGATGCAGCCCAATTAAATCGCAACCTGCTACTATCATCTAAAGCCAGAGTTGATACTAAACCGCAGTTGGAAATTACGGCAGATAATGTGAAATGCGCTCACGGTGCGACTGTTAGCCAGTTGGAAGATGATGAAATATTTTATCTGCAAAGCCGGGGTATCGATGCTAATAATGCTCGCAACTTATTAATTAACGCCTTTGCCGCTGAAATTATCAACAAAATACCGATTTCTTCTTTGCGCGAAACCCTCACGCAAACCCTCAGCCGATTTTAGATTCCCCGCAGATGCAACAAAAAAATATCCGCGTTCATCTGCGTTTATCTGCGGTTAAAATCATAAATCCAAAATAGTATGACTTTCACCCAAACAAAAACCCTCGCTGATAAAGTTCGCGCTGATTTCCCGATATTAAATCAGGAAGTCAACGGCAAACCCTTAACTTACCTCGATAATGCTGCTACCTCGCAAAAACCTTTGCTGGTACTTAATCGTTTGCGAGATTATTACGAGCAGTATAACGCTAACGTGCATCGCGGAGCGCATACCCTCAGCGCTAAAGCTACGGATGCTTACGAAGGAACGCGAGATAAAGTTGCTAAATTCATCAATGCTGCATCTCGTCAAGAAATTGTTTACACCCGCAACGCTTCTGAGGCGATTAATCTGGTAGCCTACAGTTGGGGAATGAGCAATTTGCAAGCGGGAGATGAAATTATTCTGTCGGTGATGGAACACCACAGCAATATTGTACCGTGGCAATTGGTGGCACAAAAGACTGGTGCGGTGCTAAAGTTTGTCGAATTGACATCTGAAGAAACTTTTGATTTAGAACAGTTCAAAACTCTGCTTTCGGAAAAAACTAAATTGGTATCAACGGTGCATGTTTCTAACACTTTGGGTTGCATTAACCCGGTGCAAGAAATTTGTGCTTTAGCGCATGAATACGGGGCAAAAGTATTAATTGATGCTTGCCAAAGTGTCCCTCATATGCCTGTTGACGTGCAGCAAATAGACTGTGATTGGTTAGTTGCTTCCGGTCATAAAATGTGCGCTCCAACTGGGATAGGCTTTTTGTATGGCAAGTTAAACATACTAGAATCGATGCCGCCGTTTTTTGGTGGTGGAGAAATGATTGCGGAGGTGTTTTTAGACCATTCTACCTACGCAGAATTACCGCATAAATTTGAAGCTGGTACACCTGCAATTGGGGAAGCGATCGCTCTCGGTGCAGCGATAGATTATCTTACTAATATTGGTATGGATAAAATCCACGCTTATGAAGCTGAATTAACTGCTTATTTGTTCGAGCAATTGCAGCAAATTCCCGAAATCAGAATTTATGGTCCCAAACCCGATGCTAAAGGTGAAGGTAGAGCTGCTTTAGCTGCATTCACATCCGGAGAAGTTCACGCTAACGACTTATCTACATTATTAGATCAAGAAGGCGTGGCGATTCGTTCTGGACACCACTGCACTCAACCATTACACCGTTTTTTAGGTCTTCCTGGAACCGCAAGAGCAAGTTTATCTTTTTACAACACCCGCGAAGAAATTGATGTTTTCATCAAAGCGTTGAAAGATACCCTTGAGTTTTTTGGTGGTTTGTTTGGTTAACTGGAGAAAATATTTAAATACTGATTGTGTCAATTATCAGCGACGAGTAATGCTTGTAATTGGCACAATTTTAATATATGGGTTTATGAACAAGACTTTCTTGGGAAAAAGATAAGTCTTTAGTAATGGTGTAATAAAAGCGATCACATTCCCCAAGCAAAACACTCCTTTTATGCGATCGCCTTTAATTCCACTACTCTTCATTACAGAAAAATTAAACGCTCATACTAGTCTGACGTAAATTGTAGTTTGGTACTAATTCTCGGTAAACATCGAGTGTTTCCTTGTTGACTCGCGCGGCGCTAAACCGTTCTATGTTTTGTTTCCCAAGGGATTTCCATTTTTGCATTTGGTCAGGGTTACTCAGTAATTTCTCGATAGCAGTTGCGACAGCATCGCTATCTTTAGCTGGTATCAAAAGACCAGCTTGCCCATTATCCAAAGTCTCAGGAATGCCGTCTACATCGCTGGCAATAATAGCACAACCTGCTTCCCGCGCTTCTGTGAGAACCAAACCAAAAGATTCGTGATGTGAAACGAGAACGAAAATGTCAGTTGCTAGTAGATAGCGTTGAGGTTCTGGCTGGAAGCCTTCAAAATGAATGCGATGTGCAAATGGTGTATTTTGCACTTTTGCCTCAAACATTGCGCGATCAGGACCATCCCCCACCAAATATAGATGAGCATCCGGAAAATAGTCGGCTATGGTCACAAAGCCGTCGATTAATTCGCCAATTCCTTTACGTTGATACATTCCTGCTACCGTGGCGATCGCCGGACGGTGTAGGGGTAGCGGTTGGTAGTCTTTAATGCTAGGATGACGGGGACTACCCAATGTGCCGTTGGCGACTACCCGCAATTTTTTCTTCGGTATACCGCGCCGTATCATCGAATCTGCGACTGCATTACTAACTGCAATTACGCGATCTGCTAATCCCATTAGTACTGCGCTACGCTGAAATTCATTGTGTACGGTGGTAACTAAATTATATTCAAAGCTATTTTTAAACAGCCCTGCTAGCACAGATCCTGTCATCATGTGTGCATGGACGATATCCGGCTGAAACTCTTGTATAATTTGCCGATAAATCCCAGCTGCTTTGATTAAATTCAGCGGTGTCCTGGACTGATTCAATTGAAAGTGTTGAGCGCTATAACTTGCTAATAATGCCTCATATTGTCCACCAGCAGATGCTATGGCAACATCATGACCATATGCAGCTTGCAAACAAGCTAGGTCTACTGCCACGTTGACAATACCGTTACCGATTTTTTGTATATGATTAGTAAGATGTAATATTCGCATTTAGGTTTTCTCCACAGTGGTCGCAGGCATTAAATGAATTATTTTTACTACTCTAGACGCAACCTCTGCTTAACTCTTAAAAATAAAGAAGTATCAGCTACTAAGATTCTACTTTGAAGAATATTTCATAAGAACCCAAAAATCGCTTGATAAAGCCAGGGGGTAGGCTTTCAATTTGAGAACAGTATGAGGCGATCGCTCTATTTTTTTTGTCTTGAACTGCTGCAATTGATAGCCGATAAGCATCTGCTATATCCTGCAATTTCAGCATAATAAATAGTGGCGCTCTCCAAAATAACCAGATGGCATACTGAAGCAGTTCAACTTCAATTTCTGCTTGAGCGATCGCTTCCTTAACTAAGGTATACGAAGCCTCATGATCCTTATGGCAGTCTTTTCGATGAGGAACGTAAACTTCCTCCGGTTTATACTTATGAAGCAGTTCAACTAACTGCTCAATTGTCTGTTGTCGTTGCAATGCTTCTAAATCTTGCAAACTTCCATCTGGCTTTTCCAAAAAGTAAATTTTCGATGGTTCAACTCCCAAAATTGTTAATGCCGTTACCGCTTCTTTTTTGCGAATTTCGATGATTTTATCTTTGATTTCCGAATCTTCGCCAACTGAACCCTGTCCATCCGTCAGAAAAGCTACTACTACTGGTATTCCCTGTTCCCGTTTGAGAGCAATCATCCCACCACAACCAAACGTTTCATCATCTTGATGGGGAGAAAACACCATCGCTGATTTCTGGCTAAATGTTAGCGGCGTACTTCCACTACGCAAAATCCACCGAAATAGTAAGCTAGAGTGCATATATTGCATTTTATAAAGCCAGCTATTCGGAACTAATTTTTCTATTTTTTTGAGAGTTATTTTATAATTCATCTTCACTTATTTATTGAAAACTTGTGGCAAATCATTGCTTTATTTTGTTATTCTGCTTTAACTTTGTCTCTCTATTCAATACATGTTCATCTTGATTTTCTTCGTTTTAATATATCATTACAC
>CAXTNZ010000262.1:0-9493 GCA_964245695.1 uncultured bacterium
CATCTCCCCAAACAGCTGTTGCCTAGATTACTCCGATTAGTGCCAATTCTTGTTAGCTTAAAGGAATGTTAATTAATGCTGAACAACTGCTGCAATACCAAAGGTGTAAGCGGCGACCTTTTTTAGATGCTTACGGTGACAAAAGGCAGCAAGATGCTGTCAATGACTTGCTGCGAAAACTGCAACAAGACAAAATCGCTCATCAGAAGAGTGTTTTGGCTGGGTTGACTTATGACCGACCCAATTATCCCTACGGAGACTGGGAAGCGGGGGCGGCGGCGACTTTAGAATTGATGCAGCAAGGGGTGGAGTGTATTCATCAAGGAGTGTTGCTAGCAACTCATAGTGAAAAATACACTTTATTATCCCGCCCAACTTTACTTTTCAAACAACCGGGACAGTCTTGTTTTGGAGATTGGATGTATATTCCGGCGACTATCGAACTAGGTAAACGTCCGAAGCAGGAATATCAAGTTTTAGCAGCATTTCACGCCGAAGTGTTAGCGACGGTGCAGGAAGTTGAACCTGAGGTAGCTTGGCTAATGTTGCGTACCAAAGAAACTCATTTTGAGGTGGAGTTATCTAAATGGACGCTGCAAATGCACACTATTTTGGAGGAGTTTATTCAAACTTTAGAATCACCAAAAGCGCCAGAGGTATTTATTGCTCGCCAAAAGTGTAATCTTTGTCACTGGTACAGTAGTTGTTATGCGATCGCCCAATCTGAGAAACACCTCTCACTGTTACCAGGAGTCACACCACTTCGCTACACTCAACTACAAGCACTTGATATTAACACAGTAGAATCTCTAGCGAAAACCCTTCCCAGTCAATTAGAAAACTTACCTGGATTTGACAGCGAAGTAGCGCTCAAGCTGGTAGTACAAGCCGAAGCTGTAGTCAAAAATCGTGCGTTTATCTTACCCTACGCGATACCAACAGAAGATTTCACATTCACAGCGCCTATAGAGCTTTACTTTGATATTGAAGCGCAGCCAGACTTGCATTTAGATTATCTCTTAGGGGTTTTAGTAGTTGACAAGCAAGCCAACACAGAGAAATTTTATTCATTTTTGGCAGAAAGTGCAGAACAAGAAGAATTAATTTGGCAGCAATTTCTAGACTTAGTGTGGCAATATCCCGACGCGCCGATTTATCATTTTTGCGTTTACGAATTTGATACAGTCAAACGATTGGCAAGACTTTACCACACACCCCAAAAAGATGTAACACCGATACTGAATCGGTTTGTGGATGTATATGAAGAATTAATACAAACTATAGCATTGCCGATTGAAAGCTACGCCTTGAAAGCGATCGCTAAATGGTTAGGATTTGAGTGGCGCGATCCGGAAGCGAGTGGTGGTAAGTGTATTTATTGGTATGACCAGTGGTTAGAAACAGGCGATCGTGCTTTGCTAGAAATTATCCAACGCTACAACGAAGACGACTGTCGCGCCACCCGCAGTGTCAAAGACTGGCTTGTCAACTTTTTTCAAAATGAACATTATCTTCGTCAACATCAAATCATTTCTAGTTAAGCACTAATTACTAATTATTAGTCCGCGCCGGCGGACGCGCGTTCGTGTAGCCGCGACTTTAGTCGTCGGCTAATTTTGGTATTTATGATATCTTGTTTGTGGTTTTTACTAAAGGGATTAGAGGAATTAGTAATTGGTAATTAGAAATACCCTTCTTCCCCAGTCAAGAGTCCCTAATTCAAGCGTCCCCAGTTTCTTTTACATCACAATAGCTCACCATGCAGCTAATCAAAAAACTCTTAACCTTACCACAGATTATTTACTTTTGTATCCCAATTCTCATCATCAGCCTCTTCTTTTTTTTCAACAACTTAGCCACAAGCGCTGTCGAGATAAGCGGAATAGATTTTATTGGACAAGCCACTTTACCAAATAATCTAACTTTCCAAAAAACTCTAGTCGGAGGTTTATCAGGAATTACGTACGACGCAAAAAAAGACCTTTATTACACCATATCCGATGACCGTGGTCAAAAAGCTCCCGCACGATTTTACACTCTAAAAATCGACCTGAGCAAAGGTACATTGACAAATGGTGGCGTTGTCCCTGTAGGTGTTACTACATTATTAAACGAAAGTGGTCAAAAGTTTCCTCCTGGTGAGACAGACACAGAAGGTATTGCTTTAACTAAAAAAGATAGTGTGTTCATTTCTTCTGAAGGCGATGCTGATAAATTAGTCAACCCTTTTGTTAAAGAATTCTCACTATCTTCTGGCAAAGAAATTACAACACTAGCGATACCTAAAAAGTTTTTACCAGATAAAAATGGTAAGCAGGGTATCCGCAACAACTTGGCTTTTGAAAGTCTCACTATCACACCTAACCAAAAGAATCTGTTCACAGCGACCGAAAACGCTTTAATTCAAGATGGTTCAGAAGCAAAACCAAATACTAGTAGTCCTTGCCGGATTTTGCAATACAACCTACTCACCAACCAACCCGAAAAAGAATTTCTTTATCAGACTGAACCAGTAACACCGCTTTTGGATATTTCTAAACATTTCGCTAGCGGGTTACCTGATTTACTTGCTCTCGATAATGTAGGCAACTTCCTCAGTTTAGAGCGGACTTTTACAGGCTTAGGGTTTTATATTGGCTTATTTGAGGTTTCCTTAGAAAAAGCCGATGACATTCACAATATCGATAGTATGAAGCAAGTTGACAGCAAAAGCATTAAACCAGTTCAGAAAAAACTGCTATTAGATTTGCGAAAATTAGACGTGTTGCTAGACAACATCGAAGGCTTAACCCTTGGTTCAAGGCTACCTGATGGACAGCCTTCATTAATCCTTGTCAGCGACAACAATTTCAATTCTCTGCAACGCACTCAGATACTAGCCTTTAGACTCAGGATGGAACCACGGCTAATCAGGTTATTACGCCGTTTAGTCCCGCCGAACTTCAACCGCTAACTACTGCTAAGCACTAATACGTAGTTGCGAGCATTGTGCAAGTATACGCCTAATATCCATGCACTATTACCTTTTTTCAGTGTATTCACGGAAATTTACGGGAAATTCAATCTACCCCGTGTTAGGTTTCCGTGTAATTGCTCATACGAATTCATTAATAAATATGTTAAAAAATGTTTAAGTATCTGGGCATAAATAAACGTAATTTACTTTTCTTCCATGCCCCCTGCCCCATGACGCGCAGTTGCGACAACGGGCAGGGTAAGCGCACTGCTTTCCCCTATGCCCGACAGCCATGAAGTAATGTTTAATTTTACCGACCTACTAAGAAGCTTTTACATAAAACTGAGCAAAAAATAACCTTTTTTGTCTTATTTTTCATCTCAAATAATTGAATCTATCAAAGACTTTATTTTTTTGGTAGATAAAATTAAGTCTGAAAGAGAAGGTGTTTTTCTTACTTTTTTATGAAAAAAATTATGGTAGCGAATAAAATTAACAGCATGGTAACGCCAAAAACAGAATTAGACATTTACATAGGAAAATTTTTAAATAATCGCTATTTAATCAGAGATTTAATTGGCAAAGGCGGCATGGGTGGGGTTTACCTCGCAGAAGACGCTGCCAAAGGCGGGATGCCAGTTGCGGTGAAAATTCTATCATTGATGGTAAATCAGCAAATGTATCAGCGCTTTGCCAGAGAAATTTTTATTGGCGCTCAATTAGGTCGTAAAAGTAAACATATTGTCCGGGTATTGAGTTACGGTATTACTGAAGAAAAAATTCCCTTTTGTGTGATGGAATATCTTCTAGGTAAAAATTTAAAAAATATTATAAAAAATCAGGCTTTAACAGTACCGCAGTTCTTACATTTTTGTCATCAAATTTGTTTAGGGTTACAGCGTGCTCACCAAGGTGTCAGCCTCAAAGGAGAGGTGAATCCAGTAGTTCACCGAGATATTAAACCAGAAAACATATTCATCGCTGAAGATACAAAAGATAACTCGATTGTAAAAATTCTCGATTTTGGCATTGCCAAGTTTTTAACAGAGCGCGGCGGTATTACACTCAGCGATTCTTTGCTCGGCAGTTTACCTTACTGTTCTCCAGAACAAATGGAAGGTCGTAAACTACTAGATGTGCGTTCTGATATTTATAGTTTAGGAGTGTTGATGTTTGAGATGCTGACAGGTAAACATCCATTCCATACAAAAAGCGAATCTTTTAGCACTTGGTATCAGGCTCATCGCTTTCAAACCCCACCAGCTTTTGAGGAAGTGAATCCTCAAGTAAAAATTACGCAAGAATTAAAAAAATTAGTAATGAGTTGTTTAGCTAAAGACGTAAGCGATCGCCCGCAAAACATCAGCAAAATTTTAGAAAGCTTAGAAAAGGTTAAAACGCAGCTTAATAATACTTCCAGTAGCAGCTACTTTCAAAACTCATCGCCAGTACAGTTAGTACCTGTAACATCATTATCAGAAAAAGAGTGTTGGCAGCAATCTTGGCCTAAGAATAAACCAATTGCACCAATTGGTTTTCCACATTTACTAAACAGTCCTCAAGGTATAATACCAACTTTTTGGGCAATGTTACCCAAAAAAGAAATTAGCAAATTTTTAGATAAAACAAATGGCACTGAGTTTATCTCTAAAATGAATGTCTACCCAATGCTGTTGTGGGTAACAGTTTTGTATGATGCCAATCTGCCTTTAACGCGGTGGTTATCTTATTTCTTGGATCTCAAAGATAGTAGAGCGCAAAAGATAGTGCGTATTCTAGCAGAGACTGGCTACTATCATCTGCTATTTTTCGCCCAGGAAGAACCAACTCATTGCTTTCATGTAATGACTTTAAGTCTCACTGCTAGCCAGCGCCAGCAACTCGCAGAATGGTTAGAGCTTAGTCAAAAATCAAATGAAGCTATTGCGCCCAACCAAGCTAAAATTCTTCTGAAAGCAGAGTACGAAAAGATAAAACCGGAAATCTTGCGAAAGTTTGCAGCGAATCAAAAAAATATAAATTTAGGCGTAAAAGCTAGGCTATTTAAAGTATTTAACAATTTGTTAAATTTTCTATCGCGTCCGGAAAAATAGGCTTGATAAATATGCGGCATATGGCATCAACGCCGTTGATTGGGGAAAGAGTGTAAGACGCGAGAACTTAATTTTTGACTAATATAGAAAAAATCCTTGACAAATAGCCATAAGATAAGCATAATAGATAAAGTGCAAATCAAGGGACTGTAGTTCAATTGGTTAGAGCACCGCCCTGTCACGGCGGAAGTTGCGGGTTCGAGCCCCGTCAGTCCCGTTAAATGATTTTGGATGAAATCTAAAATCTAAGCTAGATTAATCATGCTTTACCAAAGAGAGAATTTGCTGTGACTGTCAGAGTCCGTATAGCTCCCAGTCCAACTGGGAATTTGCATATTGGTACAGCGAGAACCGCTGTATTTAACTGGTTGTTTGCCCGTCACCAAGGCGGCAAATTTATCCTGAGAATTGAAGACACAGATATCGAGCGATCGCGTCCCGAATACACGGAAAATATCCTAGAGGGACTGCGCTGGTTAGGACTAAATTGGGATGAAGGACCATTTTTCCAATCCCAACGCCTGGATATCTATAAAGAAGCTGTAAAAAGCCTACTAGATAAAGAATTAGCTTATCGCTGCTACACCACCTCCGAAGAACTAGAGGCTCTGCGAGAAGCTCAGAAAGCCAGAAATGAGGCTCCCCGCTACGACAACCGTCACCGCAACCTTACCCCAGAACAACGGGCAGCTTTTGAAGCAGAAGGGCGTAGCTTCGTAATTCGCTTCAAAATTGACGACGACCGGGAAATTGTCTGGAATGACCTGGTACGGGAAAAGATGAGTTGGCGAGGCAGCGATTTGGGCGGTGATATGGTCATCGCCCGCGCCGCCGAAGATGGCATTGGTCAGCCACTGTACAATTTTGCTGTTGTGGTTGATGACATAGACATGAAAATCAGCCATGTCATCCGGGGAGAAGACCACATTGCCAACACCGCCAAGCAAATACTGCTGTATGAAGCCTTTGGCGCAAAAGTCCCAGAATTTGCTCACACGCCCCTAATTTTAAACATGGATGGGCGCAAGCTTTCCAAACGGGACGGTGTTACTTCCATTTTTGACTTTAAGCAAATGGGCTTCACCCCCGAAGCTTTAGTCAATTACATGACCTTACTGGGTTGGTCGGCTCCAGACTCAACGCAGGAAATCTTCACCTTACAAGAAGCCGCCAAGCAGTTTAGCTTTGAGCGTGTGAATAAAGCAGGCGCGAAGTTTGACTGGGCGAAACTCGATTGGTTGAACAGTCAGTATATCCACGACATGCCAGTAGATAAATTGACAGATTTGATTATTCCCTACTGGGAGAAAGAAGGGTATAAATTAAACGGAGGGCGCGAACGTTCCTGGTTAGAGCAGCTAGTTACTTTAATTCAGCCGAGTATGACTCGCCTCACGGATGCCGTAGCGATGAGCCAACTGTTTTTCAGCGAAACAGTGCCATTTAGCGATGAGGCAGTTGCCCAACTCAAGCAGGAAGGTGTTGCTGCTGCCTTGCAGGGGATTGTTACTGCTGTAGAGAATCAGCATCTGAGTGAAGCTAGCGCCCAGGACATTATTAAACAGGTAGTTAAACAGCAAAACGTCAAGAAAGGATTGGTAATGCGTAGTCTCCGAGCCGCCTTGACTGGAGATGTTCACGGTCCGGATCTAATTCAATCGTGGTTACTACTTAATCAGATTAATTTAGACAAGCCGCGCTTGACTAAAGCTATAGCACAAGCTAATTAGCAATTAATTGCAGATAGTCGGCATTTGCATGAATAGGGGCGCACAAACGTGCGCCCCTATTCATGAGGTAGAGCAACAATTGTAGAGGAGACTCATAACCATAGAAATTCCTGAATGCTGAGTTTTGAGAAAGAAGAAATAACAAAGAACATAAAACAATTTCTTTGTTCTACACTCAGGAGTCAGCATTATTTAATAATAAATAACCCCAAATTCTCAATTCTTTATTAAGTAGTCAATTACGCGCGTCTTGGGAACTTGGCGTGTAAAATTCGTGTCTTTAAAAACACTTAGAAACTCAATGTAAACAAAATGCGGAAAACCATACTAAATAGAGGGATAAAATTATCGTTCACGATAGTTACGCTCTTGGTCGCATCAGCAATTAACACTGTTGCTTATGCTCAAGAAGTGCCACCACCCATATTTGGAGATGTCAGCATTGGACGCAAGTTTTCCCCAGACCCTTTTATAGTTAGAGGTATGAGTGGTGGTTCGATACCTGCGAGAAGAGTCGCAGGTAGAGCAGAAACTGCTACGGGTCCCTGTACCGGATTTGTGGATGAAAAACCAGACCATACCTTGGAGCTAACAAGTAAATTCGGCTACCTGAAGCTGGAAGTAGACAGCCCTGAGGACACCACCCTAATTGTCACAGGACCAGGCGGCAGCTGGTGCAATGACGAGTTTGATGGTGAAAATCCGGGCATTGTTGGTGAATGGCTTCCGGGAACTTACAAGATTTGGATTGGTTCCTACCACAAAAATAGATATCTCCCTTACACTCTAGAAATTACAGAACTTAAGTAAAGGAGAATAGGTGTAGCGGCTGGCTTTCCAAGACAAATTTCGATCCTTAATTTAATATTGTCTCAAAATTGCCTTGAAAAGCACTTTTAAGTGTTACTACCTACGTTCATAGTGACCAGCAATCCATCTTCTACCTTGGCGTGTTCTCTCCCAATGTCCAGGAACCCACACTTGACGCCTACCTCGCGCAACGAATACTGGTCTGCCTTGAGATGTGTGAACACGAGGGTTGACGATGACCTCTAGTGCCGATGCGATGTTGGTATGGAGGCAATAGCTAATGGTAGAGCAACTATTGCGCCAGCGATAATCTGTTTGATCATGAAATCTCCTTTATTCAATTATTTTGGGCTGAGCCATGAAACTTTTATCCGGCTTGATGTCTCATGTCTTAATCGTAGAAGTTGAAGCTAATATGCACTAGTGACAAAAGTTACAACTATAACCGTAACTTTAGTGGGAATCTTTTATATGACTAACGTCATGGATGATGGATTATGAGAATATTTAAACTAAAGTATCGATTAGAGAAAATTCTTGCTACCCCGCTTCCTCACTTTCTTTTTTGGTGCAATGTATTAGAATTAAGTTAAATTTAATTAAGATTCATGTTGGTGTCATGGTCTGTCGTAGCGCCCAAATAGCTCTATGGCATTGCATGTAAAACATTGCTTATTAAACAAAATGGATTTATAAACATCCGTTTCACAGCATAGTGACAGGGTGATAGCACCATCAGTTGCTAAAGCTGGTTAGTTGTATCGGCATCTAAAGGCAAATTAAAATGAAATTCTCCTGGAAAGTCCTAGTACTCTGGACATTGCCTGCTTTGGTAATTGGCTTTTTCTTCTGGCAAGGGGCATTTGCTAGCGCTCCTGCGGATATGACTAAGAACACAGCCAGTACCCGCATGACCTATGGTCGATTTCTGGAATACTTGGACGCAGATCGAGTGACGAGTGTGGATCTTTATGAAGGCGGTAGGACAGCAATTGTGGAAGCCGTCGATCCAGAACTCGATAATCGCGTCCAACGGGTGCGGGTAGACCTGCCAATGAGCGCTCCTGAGCTAATTTCCAAACTCAAAACAAAAGGAATTAGTTTTGATGCTCACCCGATGCGGAATGATGGAGCAATCTGGGGACTGTTAGGTAATCTGATTTTTCCAATTCTATTGATTACTGGACTATTCTTTTTGTTCCGACGCTCTAGCAACCTTCCTGGTGGTCCTGGACAAGCAATGAATTTTGGCAAGTCTAAGGCTCGCTTTCAAATGGAGGCAAAAACTGGAGTGAAGTTTGACGACGTAGCAGGCATCGAAGAAGCTAAAGAAGAACTGCAAGAAGTCGTCACATTCCTCAAACAACCAGAAAGATTTACCGCCGTAGGCGCACGCATTCCTAAAGGCGTGCTGTTGGTTGGAGCTCCGGGAACTGGTAAAACTTTACTAGCAAAAGCGATCGCTGGGGAAGCTGGTGTACCATTCTTCAGTATTTCTGGTTCGGAATTCGTGGAAATGTTCGTCGGTGTCGGTGCATCCCGCGTTCGCGATTTGTTCAAGAAAGCTAAAGACAACGCTCCTTGTATCATCTTTATTGATGAAATCGACGCTGTAGGTAGACAGCGGGGTGCTGGAATCGGTGGCGGTAACGATGAGAGAGAACAAACCCTCAACCAACTACTCACTGAGATGGATGGTTTTGAAGGTAACACCGGCATCATTATTATTGCGGCTACCAACCGTCCCGACGTACTAGACGCAGCATTATTGCGTCCCGGACGCTTCGACAGACAAGTAACTGTTGATGCACCCGACATTAAAGGACGCTTGGAAATTCTGCAAGTCCACGCACGAAACAAGAAAATCGATCAAAGTGTATCCTTAGAAGCGATCGCTCGTCGCA
>CAXTNZ010000263.1:0-5510 GCA_964245695.1 uncultured bacterium
GTCCCCAATAGTCTATTTACAGGAAAATCTGAATGTCTAAACTGCCGGATGTTGTTTGGTTGAATACAAGCCCTAGTTTGCAATGCTTTGCTAAACCGCTACTTTGTTACCTGTCAGATCGAGTGACTATGCAAGAGTGGGAATATTGCCAAAGCCAAGATGAGGTAAGTTCACTAGATGCTGCTGCTGTTCTGCTTGATGAGTACCTCAAAGAAAGCAATCGACCTGTTCACCTTGTTGGTCATAGTACAGGAGGATTACTAGGGCTACTCTATAGCCGTCGCTATCCAGAAAAAGTCAAGTCTTTAACGCTATTAGCCGTGGGTGTTGATCCAGCCGTTGATTGGCAAGCTCACTACTATATACACCGTCAGTCTTT
The DNA here is from genome assembly GCA_964245695.1 of uncultured bacterium. Classification (GTDB taxonomy): domain Bacteria; phylum Cyanobacteriota; class Cyanobacteriia; order Cyanobacteriales; family Nostocaceae; genus Hassallia. The sequence goes on from CAXTNZ010000263.1 coordinate 380, forward strand.
GACTCGCCAAAAACTTCTGACGGATATGGTTTACAACTTGTTTGGCTATCAGGATGAACGCAGTCTTAATAGTTTATCACGTCTTCTGGAGCAAGATTTAGATTGCTCACTCTCTCCTCATTCTCTATTTGAAAGGGTGAGTATGACTCCAGGCACAGTTTCAGTACCTATGATGGTGTGTGGCAGCTTAAACGACATGGTTGTCGAACCAGATGCACTGCAAGCGTGGCGACCATATTTGAAGTGGGGCGATCGCCTATGGTCATGTCTAGAAGGACGGCATTTTTTTCACTTTTTCCAGTCTCAGCTTGTGGGAGAACAGCTGCTTGACTTCTGGAAGTCCTTACATCTTTCAGATTGGCTGTGTTCAAGTTTACGAGGTTAAGCGATAAATAAGCAATAACCAAAGGGAATAAATGCCAATATATCTTAAGAAGGATTGACCGAGCAAAACAATTGTCAGAGGTTAATCGTGTTCTGAATGATTTGAGGAAAGTCCAGAAATGTTTGTGTCTTTGGATGATACTTTCTCGACTTCGAGTTGGGTTGCTAATTAATAATTAATACGAATAATTCCTTTTGATTTAAGGAAGCCGAAGGCGATCGCCTTCAGTTTTGGAGAAAAACTGAAATGTGATCGCCTTTTTTTAGGAGAATATGTCGGAACTCTAGTGAGGTGAAGCGATGGTTAATCAGACATACACGGCTGATGTTTTAGTAGTCGGCGGAGGAACCGGCGGAACTGCGGCGGCTATCCAAGCGGCGCGACGAGGAGCAAAAACTATCCTAGTGAGTGAATTTCCCATTCTTGGGGGAATGCTGACTTCCGCTGGAGTCTCTGCACCCGATGGCAATGAATTAGAAGCTTTTCAGACTGGGTTATGGGGTGCGTTTTTGCGGGAATTGCAGCACCGACAGCCAGGAGGATTAGACAACAGTTGGGTAAGCTTTTTTAGTTACGATCCGCGCATTGGGGCGGCGATTTTTGCCGATTGGGTGCAGGAATTACCAAATCTGCATTGGATTTCCGGACAAGTACCGTTAGAAGTTTTCCGCCAAGAAAATTGTGTTACTGGTGTCCGGTTTGCCGATTTTAGTGTCAAAGCCAAGATGATTCTCGACGGCACAGAATTAGGAGATTTATTGGCTTTAGGGGAGATACCTTATCGCTGGGGCTGGGAATTACAGTCTGAGTGGGGAGAACCAAGCGCCCCAGCAGATTTTAATTATCTCACACAAAAATATCCTGTGCAAGCGCCGACTTGGGTTGTGATTATGCAAGATTTTGGCGAAGCTGCTGCCCCAGAAATTCCCGCGGCACCCAATGAAGATCCATCAATGTTTGCAGGCGCTTGGGATGGCTATGGTGCTTCAGAATTTTTGAATTACGGACGCTTGCCGGAAGGTCTATTTATGATTAATTGGCCCATCTGTGGCAATGACTACGGCAAAGGACTAGGGCGTTTGATAGAGTCAGAGGCATCAAGAGGTGAGTTTTTAGAAGAATGTCGCTGGCACAGCCAAAATTTTGCCCGTTTTATCCAAAATCAGCTTGGTCATCGCTACGGTTTGGCAGAACAAGTTTTTCCCTCATGGTTCGGGCGGGGTTTGTCCGCCTCTACGGCTTACGCCCTACATCCCTACTACCGGGAAAGCCGTCGTTTGGTGGGACTAACTACTGTGCGAGAACAGGATATTTTGCCAGTGGCTGGGGGTAGGGTTGCATCTTTAAACATCGAAGGAATCGCAATTGGTAACTACGCCAATGACCACCATTATCCCGGCATCAAGTTCCCACTGCAACCCAAATCCATCCGCTGGGGAGGACGCTGGACAGGAACTGCCTTCACCATTCCCTACCGTTGTCTAATTCCCGCCCAAATAGATGGTTTATTGGTGTGTGAAAAAAACATCTCTGTATCCCATATTGCTAATGGGGCAACGAGATTGCAACCTGTGGTAATGGGCATTGGTCAAGCGGCGGGAATGGCAGCTGCCATGTGCGTTGAGTTCAACTGTCAGCCCAGGGATTTACCTGTAAGAAGACTGCAAGAGGCTTTATTGCAATTGCGTTTTCCTGCGGCAATGATTCCGTTATTCAATTTACCACCCGATCATCCGGAATGGCTGGACTGGCAACTGTATTACTTAAACAATCCCGAAGCTTATCCAGCCACTGGCAATTGTCCTTACTTATCTAAAAATCAGTATTACTATTCACAAAAATATTACGTAAAAATACGTCAAAAAGACTATTTCCACGGCATCTTCCACCGCCTGGGTCAGCAGGATTACAGATTTACCATCACCACACCTGCTGAAAACCAATTGCCCCCTTTACAGCTTGTGACTTTGCGATCGCATATAGACGAGCAACTGCAAACTTTTTCTGATAAGCAACCAATACAAATTTGTGGTCGCTGGAATCGCGCCGGTAATTGGTTATTAGTCGAACACATTGATGACTAATCAAAGAATTTTTTCTCAGTAAAAAACATTACTTTTTGGTTAATTGTCCGGATGCAGTAAAACAAACTAAGTATCAGTGAAATGGAGAGTTCCAAAATAGACATTTCTTATGCGTGCTACTATTTCACTTTTAATCACCAGCCTAGTATTCGGTTCCTTAGCTGTTAACTGCTTAACGATGGCAAATAACGTATCTCATTTGCTGCTATCCTCCGATGATTCAGAACAATTGCTATCGGCGATAACCAAGCCCAAACCCCGTACTAACCAGCCAGAACAGCCAATTCCTCATCGGGGTAGTGGACGCAGAGAGTTAATGCAGTATGTAGGTGTGACAGATCCTGTTGTATAACATCTGTAAGGTAAGGCAACTTGTCCAGGCGACAATCGTCTTGTAACAAGGGAATCTTAGTACAGTCAGGCAGGGTATTATGCTTAATATACTTTACACACAAAGCCTTAGCACAGAGCTAACAGTTAAGGCACAATAACTTAGGCGAGCGCTCAGTATTTTATCAGTACGCTTCTGTATACATACTCAGTCGTAAACCCTTGCGAGCGGAATGCGAAGCAACCTAGCTTCCTGTATTCACAGCATCAAAAGTTCTTCAAAAATTCCGCAGGCAAAATGGGAAAGTCCCGATCTCAACTTCAAGTTATCTAGAAAAGAATCTCACTAAGGCTATCAGTTAAGCTTTAGTAGTTCGAGCTGCGCGATATTTGCGATATTGTTCGCCCTAGGAAATAGCCTGAACGCTTCTCTACTCTCGTCCACTCACAGGCTTTCTCATGCGTCGAAGGCAGCTAGCTAGTTATTTGGCGTTGCTGAATTATTGACCTTTAATACGATTTCACGAGCGCAATACATATAAATGTAGAGACGTAGCATTGCTACGTCTCTACAAAAATCAACGCAAAAGCCCCTAACTAAAAGAAGATGAGCTTACAGCATTGTTTTATGATTGCTTAGTCTTTTGTGTTGTACCCTTAATGCCGTTAAGGAACATCGGCACGAATTTATCCATAAACGCTTGTGGGTCGCGCTGCCAAGCCTTTTGTGCCGCCATAATTCTGGTAAACTGCAAGTCAGGTGCTAACAAAGTCTGCGGTAAGCGCTCCATTAAGTACTGGGGACGTTCCCAAACAGGCATTGTGTTTGCTACTTCTACCAAATTGGCAACTCGGCGCAATTCCGCTCCTAAGGTGATATCCATTCCGGATTCAAACGCTGCTTGTTCAATTGCTGCATATTTCCGCTTTGCCTTTTCCACCTTTTGTTGGTGTTCTGGACTCTTGCGGGCAATTTCTGCAAGCCAACGATTACCCCAGCGAACGTGTCCTGCTTCTTCTGGCAGAATTTTCTCAATAGTTTCCCGAATTTTAATATTTTCTTCGGTTTGTGGCGCTTGTTTGAGGGCGTAAATGTGTGCCGAGAAATATTCGCAACCCCGTTTTTCAGTGATGTTAATCGCTGCCAAGGCGGCAATTATACCGTCTTCTAGGTTACTTTTGCCTACGACGGCATCTTTATCCAGCAGCCGATCAAATTCATCAATGTAGGATGAACCAGGAGGAGTTCCGACATCGGCTCCTAAATCGATCAACAAATCAGTTAGCCACATGGCGTGACGAGCTTCATCTGAGATATGGTGCGATAAATCTCGCACTAATTCTGGTGGCTTGCCATTGAGTGTTTCAATTACCTCAGTGAGGTCTTTGCAGCTGCGTTGTTCGCTGTAACGGTAGCGGTTGAGGGTGATTAAATGAATTTCGCGATCGCGCACTACTTGATTTAAGATATCTCTCGCACCCAAAGCATTTTGAAATTTACGTGGGTAAGCAACAGTCATAGTTTTTATTGAGTTTTGTAAACCATCATTTTTGATAGTAGCTTAGTACTAGCTTGGTAGAGCATTATGAAATGTAGCGATCGCCCTACCTTTCAAAGGTGAAAATAAGGTAGAGCGATCGTGCGTGCAGCAAGTAAAAGTGTCAGACATGAGTGAGAATGGCTGGGATTATTTTACCTGTAGTACTTTGTTGTAAATAATTGTAAAATTTTTCTCATCAATCTTCAGAAAGATGTCGGCTAAAGGATGAAGTGTAAAGTCTGAAGTCCGAAGTCAACCTGAGCGCATTGATTAGCTTGCCCAATTGATAACGAAGCTTTTAGCCCACCTGCGTGGGCTTGGTACGCACAACGCCACACCCTTCTAGGTGTCGGGCTTCGTGGTACCTCATAAATATTAAGTTTTATTTCAAATGCAGCATTTTGTAACTTTGGTTACAGAATTTCTTGCTATGATAAATACATAGAAAAACTAATCTAGAAATTACTAAATAGAGAGGACTTTGGTATGTCTACCCAAGAAAAAGCACGTGCCTTAATGATGCGTCATTATCAGCTGGTCAAGAATCGTCAACAATCAATGCTGGAACGTGTTGGTGAAGAACTTGGTCTTCCTGCTGGAGAAGCATCCCAATACTGGAACCCGATTCAAGGCAAGATAGATCCTACGGTTCGCATGACTTATGACCGCAGCAACGCCACAATGAGCTAGGATTAGGGGTTAGAAATCAGTGCAATACGCAGTAGGGGGGCCCGCAAGGAGTGGGGCGACTGGTGATTTGTTTTTTTTTTTTTTTTAAAATATTTGTTTAT
>CAXTNZ010000263.1:5520-9472 GCA_964245695.1 uncultured bacterium
CAGCAATGCTGTGCCCCTACTGGTAATCTCTAGTATTTAGAAATTAACAATCGTAGTAAAGAGCAAATTCGTAAGGATGAGGACGCAGACGCATTGGGTTGACTTCGTTATCTAGCTTGTAAGAAATCCAAGTTTGAATGAAGTCTTCGGTAAAGACACCTGGTTCGGTCAAGAAAGCATGATCCTTCTCTAGTGCTTCCAATGCCAATTCCAAAGAACCGGGTGTGGAAGGAACCTTAGCCAGTTCCTCTGGCGAAAGTTCGTAGATATTCTTATCTAGAGGTTCACCAGGATGGATTTTGTTCTTAATACCATCTAAACCAGCACAAAGCATAGCAGCGAATGCTAAGTAAGGGTTAGATGTTGCATCCGGACAACGGAACTCTAAGCGCTTTGCTTTGGGATTATTGCCGGCAAGAGGAATCCGTACAGAAGCAGAACGGTTGCCTTGGGAATAAGCTAAGTTTACAGGTGCTTCATAACCAGGTACTAAGCGCTTGTAAGAGTTAGTGGTGGGGTTGGTGATTGCTAACAGTGCGGGTGCGTGTCTGAGGATACCACCAATGTAATGCAGCGCCATTTCGCTCAAACCAGCGTATTTATCGCCTGCAAATAAAGGTTGACCATCTTTCCAGATAGACTGGTGACAGTGCATCCCAGAACCGTTATCGCCGAAGATTGGCTTAGGCATGAAGGTAACGGTTTTGCCGTATTTCTTGGCAACGTTCTTGATGACATATTTGTAAGTCATTAACCAGTCAGCAGCTTCGATTAACTTACCGAAGCGGAAGCCGAGTTCGCACTGTCCACCGGTAGCGACTTCGTGGTGCTGTTTTTCAATGGGTACGCCGCATTTTGCCATTGTCAGCAGCATTTCTGTGCGGATGTCTTGGAAGCTATCCGTGGGTGCAACTGGGAAGTAACCCTGTTTGAAGCGTGGTTTGTATGCGAGGTTGGGACCTTCTTCTTTACCGGAGTTCCAAGCACCTTCTTGTGAGTCTACATAATAATAGCCGGAGTTGGCGGTTTGGTCAAATCGGGCATCATCAAAGATGAAAAATTCAGCTTCTGGACCAAAGAAAACAGTGTCACCAATGCCAGAAGCAACGACATAGTCTACTGCTTTCTGGGCAATAACGCGGGGACAGCGATTGTAAGGTTCACCTGTACGCGGTTCTTGGATACTACAAATTATACTGAGCGTTGGTTCTGCCATGAACGGATCGATCCAGGCTGTGTTCGGGTCAAGAACCATTGACATGTCTGATTCGTTGATCGCTTTCCAACCCCGAATGCTGGAACCGTCGAAAGGTACGCCCTCAGTAAATGAAGTCTCATCAATTTGGTTATGATACACCGTAAGGTGCTGCCAGGTTCCTGGCGTATCGATGAATTTCAGATCAATCATCTGAATGTTGTTGTCCTGAATCAATTTCAAGACTTCTTGTGGGGTTGTCATGGTTACTCCTTGTATGCTTATTTACTAAGGTAGAACTGAAATTTTCAATGCATTCTGACCCTGCTTGGTGAAACCAAATTGTGAGATACCTGGAATATCCTAAAGATAGGACATTAGGGAATTTTGTATTTTATGTAACAAAATCTCATGATTAAAGTTTATATTCACCTTTGGTTAGCCACTTTCACAAAACTTTACAGTTCATTTCAGAAGGTCAACTTTGACATAAAATCCTTTAAGTAGCCGATGGATTACTTTTTGTGCCGAGATTGCCGCAGCACAAAAAGTGGCAGGTGCATAAAAGCAGCCAGATAAATATCAAAGCATAAATAGGATTGATTGGGAGAAAAGTCAATGCGGGATGCAGTAACAAGTTTAATTAAGAATTATGACGTAGCCGGGCGGTATTTTGACCGGAATGCGATCGACAGTCTCAAGTCTTACTTTGAAAGTGGTACAGCACGAGTACAAGCAGCAGGGGCTATCAATGCAAATGCGGCATCAGTTGTCAAGCAGGCTGGTTCTAAGTTATTTGAAGAACAGCCGGAATTGATTCGCCCTGGTGGAAATGCTTACACTACTCGTCGTTATGCGGCTTGTCTGCGAGATATGGATTACTATCTGCGCTATGCTACCTATGCGCTGGTTGCTGGTAGTATGGATGTTCTAGATGAGCGGGTGCTGCAAGGGCTGCGGGAAACTTACAATTCTCTTGGTGTGCCTATTGGTCCAACGGTTCTCGGTATCCAGATTATGAAGGATATTGTTAAGGAGCAAGTGGCGGCGGCTGGTGTTACCAATACTGCTTTTTTGGATGAGCCTTTTGATTATATGACACGGGAGTTGAGCGAGCAGGATATTTAGTTTTTATTCGGGGTGGGTTTTAGGGTTCGCCTCAGAAGATAAAATAGGGCGAGTTTCTTTTGGAGACTCGCTTTTTTTACGAACCGCAAAGGCGCGAAGGGCGCTAAGAGAAGATTGGTTAAGCAGCGATTGGATATGTTATTGGTGGAGTTAAATTTGTGTGCTTCCCGCGCTTTGGCGCAGCGGTTGATTCAAGCGGGGGAGGTGACTGTTAATCAACAGGTTGTGGATAAGGCGGGGACGGAGGTTGATGTTGCGGCGGATATTAAGATTAAGGAGCGATCGCGTTTTGTTTCTAGAGGCGGTGAAAAATTAACAAAGGCTTTAGAATTTTTTAATATTTCTGTGTCAGGACGGGTTTGTTTGGATGGGGGTATTTCGACGGGGGGCTTTACTGATTGTCTTTTGCAAGGTGGGGCAAAGCTAGTTTACGGGGTTGATGTCGGTTACGGTCAAGTTGACTGGCGTTTGCGAAATGATTCGCGGGTGGTTTTGCGGGAACGCACTAATTTACGGCAATTACAACCACAGGTGTTGTATGGTGATGCTCAAAAAGCTGATTTGGCGGTGGTGGATGTTTCGTTTATTTCCTTAACCAAGATTTTGCCTGCTTTGTGGCAATTAACTCAACCTCAAAGGGAAGCAGTTTTACTGGTGAAGCCACAGTTTGAAGTTGGGAAGTCCCGTGTGGGGAAAAAAGGCGTTGTTCGTGATTCTGGCGACCAAGCCGACGCGATTTTCCAGGTTTTGCTAACTGCTCAAGAGTTAGGATGGAAATACAAAGGTTTAACTTGGTCGCCTATCACTGGTCCTGCTGGGAATATTGAATATCTTTTGTGGCTGGAAATGGAAAGTCAAACACCACCGCCAGATTTAGAAGCTGTTCAGCAAATTACTAAATCGGCTGCTGCTGATTTGCGAAATTAAACGTCGTAGATTAAACACTCTACTGCATATGGATGGCGATCGCAGTAGCTTTCCAATGAGGTTTTGCCTTTTGTTGCTTGCTTTTTATGAGATTTTTCAGCTTGCAATTCTTCAACGATATCCCAGGCTACAGCGCAATTAGTAGAATTACTACCGTTTAAATCGCAGGTTTCACGGGCTTCAGCAATAGCTTCAAAAATTGCTTCTTCAAGGGTTTGAGTTCCATTTTGGTCTGAGTTTACAGCAGCCTTGACTACGTTTGAGATGTCAGACATGATACTTTTACCTTTGTGTGTTGATTTAGAACTTGACTGGGAGCTTCCTATTACTTCAACAGCTCACTCTTCTAGTTTAGATAGGCTGGTCTAAGAAAGGCGGTGGTAAAAACCGTCAATGCCTTTCGCAAAGGGTAAAGGGTAAAGGGGACAAGGGAGACAAGGAGACAAGGGGACAAAGGGGAAAGGAAGAAAGAAACATCCTTTACACTTTTGATTGCTGTAGATGCTAGCAAAAAGCTATATCTCAAAGTGGCTCTGTTGACAAGTTATTGTAAGATGTTGAAAAACTTTAACAAGCTTGAGATAAATTGACAAATGTAATGGGCATGGGGCATCCCCTTTGGGGAATTAAAAATTAAAAATTAAGAATCTTTTTTTGAATTTTGAATTTTGAATTTTGAATTTTTGTGTCCCCATCCCCTAG
>CAXTNZ010000264.1:0-9349 GCA_964245695.1 uncultured bacterium
CTTCCTAATCCCCGCTTCCCTAGACCTATGAGCAATCATGGAATGAGTGCAATCTTGTTGGGGAAAGGGGAAAAGGAAAAATCTTCCCTTTACCCTTTACCCTTTACCCTTTATCCTGACTTCTGCAAGAAGTCTACTATTGACACTAATTTTGTAAACAGCCATGTCTTCAAATCCTCCGAAGTCCGCACAAAGCGGGGAACCCGCGCAATCTGCTTCTCTCCAGTACAAGAGCGGTAGCGAAATTCGCGCTCTTTTCCTCGACTTCTACGCCCAAAGGGGACACCAGATTCTCCCAAGTGCCTCCCTCGTGCCAGAAGACCCAACCGTGCTGCTGACGATCGCGGGGATGGTACCATTTAAACCAATATTTTTGGGACAGCGCACATCAGAATTTAAACGCGCGACAACTTCCCAAAAATGCATCCGCACTAACGATATCGAGAATGTCGGACGCACCAAACGCCATCACACCTTCTTTGAAATGCTGGGTAATTTCAGCTTTGGCGATTATTTCAAAGAACAAGCGATCGCCTGGGGTTGGGAAATCTCCACAAAAGTCTTTGGCTTCGCACCAGAAAACCTCGTCGTCAGCGTCTTTGAAGAAGACGACGAAGCCTTTAGCATCTGGCGTGATAAAATCGGTGTCACCGAAGCGCGAATCAAGCGTTTGGGTGCAGATGATAACTTTTGGGCGATGGGTGCTACAGGTCCTTGTGGTCCCTGCTCAGAAATATACTACGATTTCCACCCAGAACGCGGCAACGACAATATTGATTTAGAAGACGACACTCGATTTATCGAGTTTTACAATCTCGTCTTCATGCAATATAATCGCGATGCAGAAGGCAACCTAACACCACTTGCCAATAAAAACATCGACACCGGGATGGGTTTAGAGAGGATGGCACAAATCCTCCAAAAGGTTCCCAACAACTACGAAACCGATTTAATTTTCCCGATAATTAAAACAGCAGCGGATATTGCTGGTATTGACTATACCACCAGTGACGAGAATACCAAAGTCTCTTTGAAAGTCATCGGCGATCACGTTCGTGCTGTCGTCCACATGATAGCCGATGAAATCCGCGCTTCCAACGTGGGACGCGGTTATGTGCTGCGTCGCTTAATTCGTCGCGTTGTGCGTCACGGACGCTTAATTGGCATTTCTGGGGAATTCACTACAGAAGTTGCCGAAACTGCAATTAGCCTCTCAGAATCAGCTTACCCGAATGTGCGCCAACGCGAAGACGCTATCAAAGCCGAATTGCAACGCGAAGAATCCAACTTCCTCAACACTCTGGAAAGAGGGGAAAAACTGCTTGCGGAAATTATCGCCAAGCTGAAAGAAGAAGGCAAAACCCAAATTAGCGGGGAAAGTGCTTTTACTTTGTATGATACCTACGGTTTCCCCCTCGAACTGACGCAAGAAATTGCTGAGGAAAACAACCTCACAGTAGATGTTGCTGGATTCGAGGCAGAAATGGAAATCCAAAAAGAACGCGGTAGAGATGCACACGAAAGCATCGATTTAACTGTGCAAGGTTCTCTCGACAAGCTAGCCGAACATATTAATGTGACAGATTTTGTCGGTTACACCCAACCGACAGCGACTGCAAAAGTCGAAGTCATACTGATAGGTGGTGTTTCCCAAGAAGAAGCGGATGCGGGGACAAGCGTGCAAATAGTGCTTGACAAAACGCCATTTTATGCAGAGTCGGGGGGACAAATAGGCGATCGCGGTTACATCTCTGGTGATGGTATCGTCATCAGAATTGAAGACGTGAAAAAAGAATCTGATTTCTTTGTTCACTTCGGACGCATCGAACGCGGTACAATCCGAATAGGAGATTGTGTGACTGCACAGATAGACGCGGGTTGTCGGCGCCGTTTACAAGCTAATCATACCGCTACACATCTGCTGCAAGCCGCTTTGAAGAAGCTAGTCGATGAAGGCATATCTCAAGCTGGTTCCTTGGTTTCCTTTGACAGATTGCGCTTTGACTTTAACTGTCCGCGTCCCTTAAGACCCGAAGAAGTTCAGCAAGTAGAAGAACAGGTTAATACTTGGATTGCCGAAGCACATGCGGCGAAAGTCGAAATATTACCTCTTGCAGAAGCCAAAGCTAGGGGTGCAGTTGCCATGTTCGGCGAAAAATACGGCGAAGAAGTGCGCGTGATTGATTTTACGGGTGTATCGATGGAACTGTGCGGGGGAACTCATGTAAGTAATACTGCTGAGATTGGCGTTTTCAAGATTATTTCTGAGGCTGGTGTAGCTTCAGGCGTGCGACGAATTGAAGCGGTTTCTGGTTCAGCGGTGCTGGATTATCTGAATGTTCGCGATAAAGTAGTTAGAGATTTGAGCGATCGCTTTAAAGTTAAACCAGAAGAAGTTCCAGAGAGAATTACCGGACTGCAAAACGAGTTGAAGAATACTCAAAAGCAGTTGGAGATATTGAAAGGACAATTGGCGATCGCTAAATCTGACAGCTTGCTACAAACAGCTGAATCTGTAGGCGATTATAAAATTATCGTCGCCCAAATGGAAGAGGTTGATGCTGCTTCCTTGCAAACCGCTGCTGAACGCTTACTGCAAAAGCTAGGTAAGGGTGCGGTTGTACTCGGTTCAGTTCCGGAAGCTGGGAAAGTTAGCATTATAGCAGCTTTTAGTCCAGAAGTCAATAAAAAAGGCTTGCAAGCCGGTAAATTTATTGGTGCTATTGCTAAGATTTGCGGTGGTGGTGGTGGTGGAAGACCGAATTTAGCGCAAGCTGGGGGACGTGATGCGAATAAGTTACCAGAAGCGTTGGATAAAGCGCAAAGTGAGTTAAAGACTGGTTTGGGTTAATTGTATTCTCTTGTGGGGCAGGCAAGATGCCTGCCTAAAAACTTTGGATGGCTGTTGAAAAGTGCCACAAGGGGTTTTCGTAAGCATTGGAACAGAAAACTCCGTATACGTCTGTTAACGCTACCAGTATCCCTGCTCCAACAAAGACTCCATTATGTTGTAGCCCCATTTGAGTGTCATTAACCCGAAGATGATTGCCACTCCCAAACAGAATATAATGCCATTGGTTAGCGGTATGGGATTGTCCCAAAAATAGGCATAGCTACCCCAGTGTAATGCAGCCATTATCAGTCCGGCTGCCGCCCCAGCACTAAAGCGCTTAATCAACGTGCTAGCACTTTCTACTTTTGATTTGGGTTGGTTTAGCTCGTGTGGTAATGGTTTCATAAGAAACTTTTGACTTTTTAAATAACAGTGTCGGGCAATATTTCCCAATATAGTCTAAGTTACTGAGTAAGCGCTTCACCCTTGTGGGTAGATACTTTATTGGATTGGGTCGCCAAGCGCGTACAATTTTCTTAAAATGCCACGGTGGTCCCAACTTCCAAATATAAGAAAGAGTAGATAGTTGTTTCGCGAACACCATGACTCTGTTGCCGAATTCAACGTACTATCCCCATACCAAATCCGGATCTAATACCCCCTTTATAATTTAGTCTGCGTAGGCAGACTTTGTTTGTGTGCCCGTAAACTCCGCGATTACGAACATCGGCTGGGCTAAAAAAAATTATAAAAGCGGATTTGGTATCAGATATCACGGGAATCATAACTAATCAATCGAACTTGATATAAGCTGCGATCGCATAATAAATTAAAAAAGGGATGTCCAAACATCCCTTTTCTAAAAACAAACTATATCTTTTGTCAGCGCGATTAGAATAATCGAAAAATAAACGGATAACGGAACGGTTCATCAGGCTGACTTAAACAGTGCAATAATGCCCAAATTGTCAATCCCCAGTGTATTGCAAAGCCAAGTGCAACAACGGGGAAGAACAAAATTCCGCCAATACCAAAGGTAATAAAAGATATAATCGCAATCGGGATTCCAATTAAAGTTGCCCAGAACCAAACATTGAAGTGAAAATTAATCGATTCTTTGGCGTTGCTTTTAACAACTGGGTCGTCGGAAATTGAGTTAATGACAATCGGAACCCCAATCGATAATAATCCTGTACTAAAGAAAATCGCTCCATGACACAGAGATGATAGCAATTTACGTTTATCTGAGTCGTATGAAACTTGCATCCTGGTCGCTCCTCAACTTGCTTTCTAGCTTTGATTGTAACGAGCATTTAATAAGTTTAGTATTGCTGTTTACCGTACTCAGGAAGTTTTCCGGATTTTCCTTCAGATGAATTAACTTTGACTGTTACTAATCGACTCTACTATGAGGTTTACCGAACCCCCACAGTAGAAGAACTGATTCTAAATATCTATAAATTTTTAAGGGCAGACAAAATGCCTGCCCTTATTAGATCATAAAAATTGTGAAGTACCTCAACCACAAGGGTTTAGGTTTCTTGGGCACACATGATGTTTTCAGTGTTATCCTAGTCTTGCAACTAGCTCCTCAAGCGTGAATTCCGGCACTCCCTGCCGTACAAGAAGTATTATAGCATGGCATTTGGGCTTGTATTGAAAACATTTACAAAGGAGTAGACAATGGGTAGATTAAATCCTTTCTCTCTACAGATGCAGATTACTAGCATGTTTGAGCAAGGGCAATCATTTTTTGCCACCACAAAAGTGCAAGATTGGTTGAAAGAACGTCAGCACAATCCAGCAGATTATGACATTATTTTCCATAAAAAACCGGCTCCCCCTGGTTCAAAAGAAGTGATGGTAGTTGAAATTGAATTGCGTCGCAAAGATGGACAACCTGTAGATCCGTGGTTGCAAGAACAAGCCAACCTTCAAGCCTAAACCGCAAGTTGAATTGTCAAAGCCAATGTGTATAGTGCGTTAGTGCTGCTAAACGCACCCATTGCTAATTTCTAAAATTACCAAATAACAGGCATATTGCCTACCATAAGATTCAACTTAAATCCACACTATCTTAATAAAATTTACAAAAATAGAGTGTTCCCAATTGCGAAACGCTATGCCGTTTTTGTTGAAGTTATAAAAAAGACTTAAAAAATTAGCAAAAACTTGATTTAGTACATTAGTTCTATAAGAGAGAGGGGTGTGAGGGTTGTCTAGCCATCCAATCCTCGCACCCTAGCAACTTGAAATTCACTATAAAAGTCATATTTTTAACTGCCAAACTTTGAAGAGTCCGTAATCCCTAGGTTGTGTTTGAATTGCTTTCACTGGGAAGCTGTTAAAAAGACGATCGCAACCGCGTTTATAGATGACTCAAATCAACCTCTGGACTTCTGCTGACCACGCTTTAGGCTATTTAGCACAAGCAGATCAAATACCTCATCGCACCGAAGGGGAAAAAGTGCTGTTAGAACAAGTTCCGAAAACAGTCAAGCGCGTTCTCGACTTGGGAACTGGAGATGGTAGGTTACTCGCACTCCTGAAAATTGACCGTCCGCAAGTTGAAGGTGTGGCAATTGACTTTTCACCCACAATGCTGGAAGCTGTAAAAAACCGCTTTGCAAACGATGCAACGGTGAAAGCGATCGCTCACAACTTAGATGAACCATTGCCAGATTTAGGTAAATTTGATGCAGTAGTTTCCAGCTTTGCCATTCACCACCTTAGCGACGATCGCAAACATTCTCTCTACACAGAGATATTTCAAATATTGGAACCGGGTGGTATTTTCTGCAACTTAGAACATGTTTCTTCGTCAACACCAGCATTGCACGAATATTTTTTAAAAGCGATTGGTAGAACTCTTGAACAAGACGATCCATCAAATAAACTTTTAGACGTGGAAACCCAACTGCGTTGGTTGCGAGAAATCGGCTTTACTGATGTCGATTGTTACTGGAAGTGGCTAGAACTTGCACTGATGATTGGGTTAAAAGCGAACTAACAGCATTGCGGTATTGTGGATGAATTTAATCTGGCTTTTGTTGCGTGCTTCAAAGTTGCAGGTAGCGATCGCTATTTTAACTGGTTTAGTCAGTGGTGGAACCACCGCCCGACTGATAGCACTAATTAACAGTGCTGTAAACGACAATTTTACATCTAACTTAGTGTGGTACTTCGCAGCACTAGCATTTGTAGTTATCATCATTAGATTACGGCAAAGTTGAATATGACAAATACAGAGGAAATTGAAACGCAGAGGAGCGCAAAGGTAAGCGCAAAGGTACGCGGAGTTTTCGTCAGAAATTCATGACGAAAATTTATCATAAAAACTCTGCGTCACTCTGCGCTTACCTCAGCGCTCCTCTGCGTTTCAAAACACTACGAACTTATGCAAAGCTGTACTTAAAGTTACAAGTCTTGCTGGGCAACGCACTCTTCACATCGCTAGACTTTAACAACCGCATTCAAACAAGGTAGAAACGGTAAATCAGTAACCCCCGCATCGTATCCTAACTGGCTAAGAAGAGTAGTTAATTGTCCTCGGTGGTGAGTTTGATGATTAAACATATGCGTCACCAAAAGCCAAGCAGGTAAAATTCGCGTTTTTCCATCTACACCGCTGGTGTATTTAAATGGTTGGTTTAACCACTCATGTGAAAGGCTTTTTGACCATTCTAGAATTTGTTGATCGGTAAATTCTCGTTGTTGGCGAAGTTCATTAAAATCTATATATAATTCCTGTCCGATTTTAGCTGTAAAAGGTTTTTCGATGAAGCGTCCCATCCAAGCGCGATCGCCAAAAAGCAGATGATTTAAAGTTCCATGTATCGACTTGAAAAATGCTCCTAAATCTTCTCTTCTTTTTTCGTCAGGGATTTCTGCACAGATAGCATAAAGCTTTTGATTCATCCAAGAGTTATACTCTGCCATTGTTTGGTAGTAACTGCTATCAGACATGATTTATTTCAGTGTACAATTAAGTTTGATTTTATCTAAAAAATCAGCATTTATATAAGTTTGCTCTTTAGCTGATGAAGAAAAGGGTTATGACGTACCGAATTGTTTCACAGCTGACTGAAAATCAAATTTCGGAACTGCTGGATTTGTACAAAAACGAATTCTGGAGTAATAAACGTACACTTCAAGACGTAGTGCGGATGCTTGCAGCATCAGACATTATTATCGCTTTAGTTGATGATAATGAAAAATTAATTGGTTTTACTCGCATACTTACTGACTTTGTTTATCGAGCAATTATTTTCGATGTCATTATTAAACCCACTCATCGAAACATGAAACTTGGCTCGAAGTTGATGGATGCAGTTGTCAATCATCCTCAGTTAAAATCAATAGAGTGGATTGCTCTTTGCTGTTTACCAGAAATGATTTCATATTATCAGCGTTGGGGCTTTACATCTGAATTAGGTAAAATGCAGTTGATGTTTAGAATAAATCAAGATAATGATAATTAACCCCGAAAATGTACCCAGTCGCACAACTACAGTTTATCCTGATGAATTTAAGCCTTTGTTGGTAGGAAGAGTGAAACAAGCGTTAGGTAATGCGGCTGGATTGAAAAACTTTGGTGTAAACTTGGTTACACTGACGCCAGGAAACTGTTCTGCATTGAGGCATTGGCATACGCTACAAGATGAGTTTATCTATGTGATAGAGGGTGAAATCACGTTAATTAGCAACGAGGGAGAACAAATATTAAAACGGGGTATGATGGCGGGTTTCGCTGCTGGTGAGGAAAATGGACACCATCTGGTGAATAAATCGGATGCGATGGTAGTTTATTTAGAAATTGGGGATAGAACTTTAGGCGATCGCGTAAACTATCCAGATGATGACATCATTGCTGAATCTACTTCTGATGGTTGGATGTTTACACGCAAAGATGGTACTTTGTATGATTAATTTTGCATAAATATTGTTTGTGGGCGATCGCATGGAAGATATATACAACTTTCTAAAAATATCCGATACAATTGCCAGTTCAGGACAACCAACTCAAGAACAGTTTCAAGCAATCAAAGCAGCAGGATATCAAGTTATTGTAAATCTAGCACTACCAGAATCTCCTAACGCTTTGAAAGATGAAAAGCAAATTGTTGAAGCTCAAGGTATGCAATATGTCAATATTCCTGTAGTTTGGGAAAACCCAACATTGGAGAATGTGACAGAGTTTTTTAGCGTCATGGAAGCGATCGCAGACAAACAAGTATTTGTGCATTGCGCTGCAAATATGCGAGTTTCAGCATTTATGTATCTTTATCGCCACCTTTGTCAAGGTATTAGTGATGAAGATGCAAAAAAGGACTTGCAGAAAATTTGGATTCCTAATGAAAATTGGCAGAATTTTATTGAACAAGTAATATCAATTAAAAAATAATTCTTTGGGGCAGTACTTTTGATAAAGTTAAACTTAAAACCTTAATGATGCAAAAGACAAGCTCGGATGTCGGCTTCGACTAAGCCTTCATACTCTTCAAGAATTTCCGTTATTGTTGCACCATGTGCCAGCAAATTCAGAATATATTCAACGCTTAAGCGTGTTCCCTTAATAACGGGTTTCCCTAGCATTACTTTCGGGTTAACAGTAATACGGCTAAGTAGTTCGTCTACCATAGTTTCAACCTGGAAATAGGGGGAGTTAAAACCATCATAAGCTGTTTAACTTTACTTGAAGAGCGATGTCTACGACAAGCCGCATTGCGTCTACGCATTTTTCGCTTTTGTAGTGAAAGGCGATCGCATCCCACTGCCATCTCAGTAAAATCGCTATAATACACAAAAAAGCGATACAAGGTTACAGTAAATGCTCAGGCGGCTTTGGCGGTGGTTCAAAAGGTCTTTAGTGCGCTTATTTGGCAGCAAGTCTCCCTCTCCAGTGTTGAGGAAACACACGCCCGTAGAACCACGTAAACAGCCGACAGATGCTGAGTATGAATCGTTGTTTATCGAACTGTTGGCGGGGGTGAATGACGGCTGGAGTCGGCGACGGGTAAGAGGCTTTTTGGATACAAACAAAATCGCTCAGGCTGGTTTGGTGGAGTGGTTGCGGGGTTTTGGTGAAAGATTGTTAGTGTCAAATGCACTGAATGCGGAGTTAGCACAGCGGATGGTGCAGTTGGGTGAGTTGGATGTTGGGGATGTGGGAGAGGTGGCGCGTGATATTGGGATGCGGTTGTTGAGGGGGGGAGAAACGAACCGCAGAGGCGCAGAGGACGGGGAGCAAAAAGAGGAGGGAAAGGCACAAAGCGTTACGCTGGATGAGTTGTTCGTGATGATGCAGCAGGATAAGAATTTAGTCCAGCAACTTGCCCAGCAGCTAGGAATTGAGACAGATGATCCACAAGTGATCATTCAAGCGCTGATTAATCAATTTAATACTCTTGGTGATTCGACGACCGATAAAGGAGATGATAAAGCCTGGTATAACCGAGGTCTTGTGCAATACGAGGCTGGGGATTTTGAAGGTGCGATCGCATCCTACGACAAAGC
>CAXTNZ010000265.1:0-9309 GCA_964245695.1 uncultured bacterium
AACTAGTTAACACTCAAGGGCTATTTGCTCAACTGGTAGCTAGACAAATGGAATAATATCAAGTTTGTTTACAAAAATAGTTCTGACTCAACAATATCATGCCCTTACAAATGTTAGTTGATGCGCGCGCACAAACTTTCATGTATTAAATTATTTTCCGTCCTCTTTGTATTACTTTCATTACATTTAAATATTTTTTGGAGTCCGTGCGCGTATATAAAGCCACCATAAACTCTGCATGTTTGTCGTGATAAGAAAGCTAATCTTGTACGCAACGGTATTATAGATAAAGAAAAATTAAACACATGGGCGCCTTAATTTCCGTTCTCATTCATTTCTCCGCTAAATCTATATAAGGGGTATGAGAATCATCGGAACAAAAAACCGGGTTTAGCTCAAAAGTCATATTGCTGTCGGTATACCTGGTTGACTGACAAAACTTTAAGCTTGCGACCCCTTGCGGGATGACAGCGCCATAAAAATTGAATAAAAAAAGGAGGTCAAAACTTCCCATTGGGGCAACAATTGCCGTAACCTAGCTGGTGGCTAAACACAGACAGGTGCATCAATGGAAACAACCTCCCGCCTTTATGATGAGTTAAAGAGGCTTTTGGGTCAATCGTTAAACTGGGCAGATAAACGTCATTTATATACATTAGCGGGACTTAAACAAAACAGGAGAGTCAAAAGGAGTATAATGCTCAACTAGCATAGCTCTCACATTGAAATAAGTTCATAAAAGAAACCACCCCCCCAGCCATGCCTCCATGCTTTGAAAGATGGTGTCAACGATTTGATGATGTGTTTACTCATAAGGCTCAAAAAAGAGAGTTTAGACACTATGTAGGGGGATTATTGGGTGAAAGTGAGAGAAAAAAACTGTCTCAAATCGCAGAGAATGCTGTAGGAGTAACTTACCACCGATTACACCACTTTTTGACTAAAGCACCTTGGTCTAGTAGCCAGGTGAATGAGCGTCGATTAGAAATTATGAATAAGTGTAGTCAGACGAGAATCAGTAGGGGCTAAGAGGTGATAATTGATCATTGTGGACAGAGAAAAAACGGTAATTTAACGGATGGAGTAGGAAAACAATATATCGGAGAAATAGGTAAAACAGAGAATGGAATAGTCGTAGTAACAACACATCTGTATGATGGACGAAAAAGCTTACCATTAGATATAGAGTTATATCAGCACGCTAATTCTTTAGCCGAAGGAAAACAAGATCGCGAAGCTCGCCGGGTGGAAGATTCCATCCGGCAGACTTCGCCAGAATTTGAGAAGAAACCCGAAGAGCGCAACTAATGAAAATGATAATCAAACGAGAGGGGCAGGTAGCCAACGGAAGCACCCGAAGCCGCGATCGCCATAGGCGGGCGCTCTGCGCCATCGCAGCCCGCTCACCAAGATACTCTTACTGTTAGGCACCGAAATAATTAGACTTAGCAACAATTAATCATATTTGAATTTACAATATTTCTAGCTCTTCGTTAAACACGAATTCGCGCTCGGTAGTAGAAATCCATACTTGATATAATTGCTCATCATATACTTCTGCTTCAAGTATCGTACCTACTTCCAAAAACTTGTTACCAATGAACTCGGAATTTCTAATATGGAATTCTCCTTCTATTTTTAGCTTTGCTTGCTTTAATCTACCGCTAGCTTTAGCTGAATAATAAGCTTGAGATAGTTCTGATGAACTTGTAACCTTTTTTACAAGTTTTTCTATTAACATATTATATTTTTCCTCACCCAGCCTTAATATCAACTTTGATGGAGGACTCTTATAATTTGCTATTTTTTCTTCATTCTCAGCAAGTTGAACTTCAAGTTGTTTTATATAATATGTGATTGCTGATTTTAGACTAATACCATGAATCTCGGCTATTTGCTTGACATGAGCAATAAGTTCAACGTCACGAAAAGGATTAGCTTCCATATTAATTAATGAACGTGAATATCTATTATTCAATAAAAGTGTTGTATGAGTCTCAACCTTTTTATTTATACTTTATAATTCTTAATCTTCAAAAAAGAGCGATACTTATAGTTGCATACATAGTGCCACAAAAAATTAAAGCTACAGCAGTTGCGCTGTTGCATCACATGCGCTTAAGTAAGTCGGCACCAATGTGAAGGAAAATGCAATAATTTTCGTAGCATCATAGGCACCGTTAATTGTAATATCAGACTACCGAATCAAGCAAACCTGACATATCTAAGACTTTTTGTGAGTATGTTTCTGCTTGTTTGGCTACTTCTCGTCGACGAAGTTCATCCAACAAAATATTGTCTAAATTTATTTGCCAGCGTGCGAGTTGAACTTGAATGTTTACTAATTCTTCCGCTTGTTCTGGTTCAATTTCTGCTGCTATCCACTCAATAAACCACTCTGTCTCATCTATTACAACTTCTACACCTTTTTTGAACGCGCTATTACAAAACGAACGAACGCGCGCTAAGTTAGAAGCGATATGTCCTAAACGATGGGGAATGTCTTCGTTTTGGAAGCGTGCTTTTTTTTCATCTAAATTCGATTTCGTATCCACCAATTAAATCCTCTGTGATTTGTTTTACACGTTCTCTTATTGCATGGTCTTGAATAATCATCGAGCGATTATTCTGACTTGGACGAATATTAATAATCGATTCGTAATCAATTGATTGGTTAAATGGAGTCCAATTAGACCCCCAGATGTCACGCTGCCTACTACCGTCCTCTAGCAATACAGCTTCGCACCAAGCGTGTTTTTCTCCTCCTCCCGCTAATATACCGCGTTCAATATCTACTACTACTTTGATGTAGACTCTCAAAGTTTCCAGCATTTGCTCAACCTGTTCTAAGGTCGCACGCTCTCTTATTATAATTATCAACTTTCTACTCCGTAGTTCAAATTTTATCTAAATAAAGTGTTAAACTGAGTGCGGCACCTCCCGCAAGGATTTTTGCTTGCTCATATTACTGGAATTACGGTAAACAAAGGGTTTTGGTTTTGAATGGGTGCGAAGAAAGAGAGCTAATCTATGAACTGGTACAAATACTTTCTATTTACAGCATCGGCACCTAAACTTTGTGCTTGTTGTATGTTGTATCATTCTCTCATATGCTTTCCTACGTGCTTGCTCGCAGTTCCCTCTTCCCTTTTAAAAACCCATGACGTTTGGGCCAATCTCTAATAAATGACTATTTTTTAGGAATACTTAATTTCTGTACAGCGCGCCGCTTGGTTTCGTCACCGCGTCTATCGTAGCGAGTGGTTTGGTTAGCATTACTGTGGCGAGCTAGCTGCTGAATTGTAGATATATCAACCCCAGCATCGAAAAGTTCTGATATAAAAGTTCTACGAAAGTCGTGCGAAGAAAAATTAGTCACTCCCGCTTGTTGTCCCCGACGCTGAAGGATGTATAAAATAGCCTGGGGAGTCAGGCGCCGCACTTCAACACGACCTGACTTAGTAACATGACATAGTAAAGGTTGACCAACTGACCCACGTATATTTAACCAAGCCTCAACTTTAACAATCGCGTCATCGTTTAAATAAACAGTACCATCCTTACCCCCTTTCCCCCCAATAACTTCCAGTACCCCACTTTTGGGATTAAAATCTTTCAAATTTAAATTTACCACCTCTGCCCGTCGCAGTCCAGAGCTGCGGAGTATGGCTAAAAGTGCTGCATCCCTAAACCCAGCGGTCGTAAAATCTGACTCACAAACTTTAAATAAAGCTAATATCTCATCAAGAGTCAAAGCCCGTCCCTGCAACTTGGTAGAAACTTTAACGTTAATCACATCAACTGCCCGCGCGATCAGCAGCACCATTCATTAATTCCAACCGTAGCGCTTCTCGCAATACGCACCGCAACGCGCTCAAAAACTTATTGGTAGTTGCTGGCGCATACCTATCGGACAACACAGTACGCAACGCCGCAGTATGTTTGTACCTCAATTTAGACCAATCCAAAGTCATCTCCGAGCCAACACCCCCGGTTAAAATCTGGGCTATTGTATTCAATGCCCCCCGCATCGCCCGACGGGAACCAGGACTCAACCTTGAATTGAGATAAACATGAGCTGGATGTTCGATTAACGGGACAGGCACCGCCAACAATGAAGAAGATTCAAGTAGTTGCTCCTGCTTCTCCTGAACATCCATAAAAGTCATCCAGTCAGAAAAAATACTAGCTTTAGCAAAAAAACTCGCTGTTTTCGTGCAAAATCACCCTTAAAAAACATACTCTCCTAAAAAACAACTTTCACTTATGGGAAATGTAATTCTCACAAGCTGCGTTCTCATAAGTAATCATTCTCCCGCGCCTTAACCACATAACCCACAATATGGCGCTTAAAAGTAAATAAAATTAACAATATTTGGTTTTCAGACGATGGTGGGACTTTGTAGGAAAAGGAAGCCAAATTCAAGTAAAATGCAGACAGGGAGAGCGTTTTACATCATTAGCATCTGGCGAGTGGTAAACAGATGAAAGAAACTGTGCCAAACGCGATGCCCAAGTTCTTTGAGAACTGGTGTCGTCGGTTTGATAATGTTTTCAATCTTTACAACACAACGGCAGTATTTCCGCATATACTTGGCAGGGCTGTTGGGCGAAAGTTATCGGAAAAATATGAGTGCGATCGCTGCCAATACAGTCAGCAGTTCCTACAACAGTCTACGCAACTTTTTACACTATGCTCCTTGGGACGCTCAAGCTTTGAATGAGCGACGGTTCTCAGTGATGGATCAGTGCCGCCAGACTAAACTACAGCAAGGTTTCACGCTGATTATCGACGACTCAGGACATCGTAAGAGTGGTGCAGCAACAGCGGGAGTAGGTCGGCAGTACATTGGCGAGATTGGTAAAACAGATAATGGCGTAGTTATGGTGACTTCTCACTTGTATGACGGTGTGCGAAGGAAAGCCACTGGATCTGGCTTTGTATCGACATGCCAGTTCTTTACCAGATGGTAAAGAAGATCCAGAGTTTGTGAAAAAGCCGGACTTAGCACTGGAATTGATCAACCGCTGTTTGAAGCGGGGAATGAGTCCGTCCGTAATACTGATGGATGCAGCCTATGGTAATAACACCCCATTTTTAGCCGAGTTGGAAACCAAAAAACTGATTTATGTTGCCGCAGTTGCCAAGAATCGGAATGTCTACACCCAACTGTCAGATGACTCAAAGCGCCTAAAGCAGAAGTTGGAGGATGTCGCCAGGACTCTCGCACTTGAAAACTTTGAACCAGTACAGTTGCCCTTAGATAAACCCCGTAGTGTATGGGTAGCAGTGCTGCCAGTACACGTACCCAAACTTACAGGTACCCGAACTTTGGCAATTCAAATGAATGCTCCAACTTTTGAACAGGCAACCGAGGTGGACTATTTCATCACCAATGCTCCCCATGAAATAGCAACTAACAAGTGGATAGTTAAAACTTACTCAACTCGCAACTGGGTGGAAGTGTTCTACCGAGAAGCTAAGGGTTGGCTAGGTTTAACTGAATATCAAGTACGGTCGGCAGCTAGTATAGAAAAACACTGGATTATAGTTTTCACAGCTTACACTTTTATTATTTGGCATCAGCTGACTGGAGGGCTACGGCGACGCTGGTCCAACAAATCAATTGATACATTTGCCTCTGCTGTTGAAGCTTTCCGCACAGCTGTCGAGTATAGACTGTTCAGTTGGCTGTCCACTAATGTTGACGTATTTGCGGCTCACAAAGCCAAATACGGCTTCATTTGGGCGTAGAACTTTCTAAAGTCCCTTTAGACAAATTACAGGTAATTTAGGCATTCTCCAAGATTGGATTGAATGCGGCAAGCACCCAATCACCGTCCACACAAGCCTTGTCAGCTTTCTAAAAGACCTGCTTGTCTGCAAAACCAACCCCGATGGCAGAAGTATTACCCAACTCGAAGAGGAAACCTGGAATTCCCTTACAACAATCTCCAAATCGTGGAGCGTTAACCACATCCACAGTGCGATCGCACTGTGGATGGCACGTCAAAATCTCATGCGAGATGAAAACGCGCACCTGTGGATGGAAGCTACCATTATCGAGATAGTTCAAACCACAAAGAGTAGTTCCCAAACTCAACCCTGGAAGGATTGGAAAACTGCCCAAGACGCAATTAACTGGGCAAAGGAACAGTTACCCCACTTATCGCAGACACAGTTAGAGGAACACTGGCAAAAGCTTACACCCATCAATGGAAAGAAAGCCTTAGTGTGGGTCGAAGCCATTCAAAAGTTGCAGCAAACACAACTGCAACAAGCTTAGAATAGCAACTCTCCCTAATAAGGGAGAGTTAGTTATTAGTTCAAATAAAACCGCAGCTATAGCTAACGCTCTTAATATTATACAACTTACAATTTTTTGTAAAATACATGGAATATCGCAAACTATTTCAGCAACAATTAAAAACTTTGAAAGAATTAGGAGAACAAATTGAAAATGATGCGGGAGGGCAAATCGAAGAAAGTCCTAAAAATGAACATGGGATGTTTATTAACCAAGAACTAGCAAATGATACTTTCGCTGCTGTACTAGCTGCACAAGAAATCAAAGCCATAGTCCAACGATTTCAAGCATACCTGAACAACAGCCAACAAGCATAGCATAAGTTGAAACCTCTTTTAGTTTTGACAATTAAAAGAGGTTTCAACATATCCTGAACGCGAAAAATCTTTCATTCACAATTAGAAAAATCTCTAGTTAATGAGTTATAACTACAGGGATTTTGTCAAAACAATTAGGGGTATAATCATTGTCGATGAAAATAAAATAGACATCTATTGGAAAGACCCCACTCCAATTCAACCCTGGCAACCGCAAGTACAACTCAAGCCATACCAGGAACTTTCACAGTTATTTGTCGATATTGAAACAGCAGGTATAGACCCAATTGAAAATCGCATTTATGCCATCGGATGTATGGATGAAATGGGATATCCTACTGTTTTTATGAATGTTTCAGAAGCACAAACTATCACAGACTTTTTCAATCACCTAAAGAAGAAAAATCCAGATGTAATTTTCACTTACAACGGGATGGAATTTGACATTCCATTCATTATCACTAGATCCAACCTGCATGGCATAAAACACCCATTTAAAATTGCATCCAAACCTCGGACTATCCGAACTGCCAAGGTACGCGGCGAACCGCTAAAAATTCGGGAGGTATTTGTCAAAAATAGCCAGCACGTAGACGTTTACATCTGCGTTCTCAGGTGGGATTTTGTCATCAAAAAGCTAACCAACGGAAGGTCGCTCAAAAAGGCTGCGTTGGACATGGGACTGCGCCAAAACACCAGACTGGTTCTTTCCTATGAGGAAATTTTAGCTTGTTGGAAAGATGGTCTAAACAGTAGGGGGTGGAAACGCTTAAAAGAGTACCTAATCTACGACCTCGAAGACACCCGGTTAATTGCTAACAGACTTGTACCCTCATACTATTACGAAGCGCCGATCGTACCAGGAATGAACCTCCAACAGCTAGCACTAGCTGGTAATGGTACCAAATGGGAGCGAATATTTGAGCATCACTACCAAGGGATAAAACCAAAACCCGATCGCAAGTACAAGTTCCAGGGAGGCATGGCTTACTCTATCCCTGGACTGTATAGAAAGGTCGGATATGCAGATATTAGCTCAATGCACCCTTGGGCAATGCTAGACAAGGGTATTTGCTCAATTAAAGATACAAAACGTATTGGGCTAAGTATCTTGCAATATTTGGTGAATGAAAAATCAAGACTGGAACAACTTGCCGAGAAAGGGGATATTGCTGCCAAGGAGAAGAGAGAATCTGTCAAAGTTCTAGCTAACTCCGAGTTTGGCTTCTTCGGCACATCTGAACTCGCCTTCAACGATATGGAGGCTGCGGCTTTGGTGACAGCCTACAGCAGAAGGGTACTCAAACTCATGATTGAAATTATCACTTATGAAGGGGGTACTCCCGTGGAAGTTGACACTGACGGGGTATTTTTCACCCACCCCAACCCAGAAGAGATACATAGTTTGCTTCAATCTCAACTGCCTGAAGGGATAACCGTCAAACTAGAGTTTATCGCTTCGGCGATGTTTATCCCGGAAAGAGGAACCAAAAACTACCTCCTATGGCTTCCGGATGGGAAAATCATTACCAAGGGGAACTGGCGCAATCGCGATCGCTCGCAACTAGAGAAAGAGTTTTCCATTCAGTATTTAACTCTCCTAATCCAAGATATATCAGCAGCAGAAGAGTATTACACCCACATTTCATCCCATATTTCATCAAGGGAATACCCAAAAGAAAACTTGTGCATTACTCGCAGAATTAAAGTAAAGTTGATATACAATCGGTTGGCAACAAGGGAATCCTATAAAAGGATAAACTTTATATTACCACAGACTTATTAATAAGTCTGTGGTAATATTTTTACCACTAAATATACAAAAAGTCATGTGGATAATAACTCCAAATGACTAACTAAAAATATCAAGAACTTGAAAATTTATTTACCACCACTTGCTAGCTAACGCACTTCTATATAAAAATTTAGCAAGATACCCATGCCAGTAAAATTAATTTATGGGGAAGATATCCACTCAATATCAAAAAGGGTAGAAGAATTAATTAAAGATTTTACTACCCAACAGTGGGAAATCTTCAACTACATTCGAGTTGATAACAAAGCAGCAGCAATACCCCAGGCAATAACAGAGGTAATGACAGTTCCCTTGGGGGAAGGTGCAAAGATTGTCCACATTAGAGATGGGACAATATTCAATAAATGTTCGGATGAAATAATTTCCTCACTCTTAAAAAATCTTGACAAAGTACCTACTCCAAACCTACTTTTAATTACCTCACTTTGGAAACCTGATGGTAGAAGCAAAGTCGTCAAAGCACTATTCAAACACGCCGAAGTTGAAGAATTTCCTCTCATCCCCAGTTGGGATAAACAAGGAATAGAAAAACTAATTCAAGCAGCAGTAAAAACCCATTCCTTAGAGCTTGCCCCCGCCGCCACTACCTATCTAGTAGAGGCAATTGGAAACAATACTGCACGGCTCGATAGCGAACTAACCAAACTTGCTATCTACGCTCAGGGGGAGAAATTGGAGTTAGGAGATGTTCAGTCACTTATAAGCAACAACAATATCAGTTGTACCGAACTCGCCCACGCCATTAAAAATAGTAGAGCCGATACAGCAGGGCAAATACTCCACCGCCTATTAGTTGAGGACGAACACCCTCTCAAAATAGTCGCCACCCTCATAAGTTACTTCCGCACTTGGTTAATTACGAAAGCTG
>CAXTNZ010000266.1:0-9271 GCA_964245695.1 uncultured bacterium
GTGGGAAGTACAGACGCGATTAATCGCGTCTGTACAAAAGTGGGGAGGGGCAAAGATGGGGAGAGAAAGAGGTAAGTAAGGACTACAAAAATAGGTAAAGCTTGGACTGCAAATAGCAACCATAAATCCCCCCACAACTGAGCGCGGGAAGATGCATCTTTCAAATCAAGACTTCGCCCCCATTCCTTCCACGTCTCCAGCGCTCCCTCATACATCCGCACCTTTAGCACCTTCGCACCATCCAGAAAACCCACTTTAAAACCTTGAGCGGCGATATTACGAGCTAAAGTAACATCATCACAAAAAGAACCCCCAGCACTGCTATAGCCATCCACAGCCGCTAAAACTCGGCGACGACACAAAAAGCATTGTCCATTCGCCATCACTCGTTCTGGCTGCTTCGTATTCACACCAGCCGGATCAAATCGGTAAAGCAGAGTCATCAACAACGCCGGTTGTAACCAGCATTCCCCTGGATATTTCAGGATGAACTGAGGGGACAGCGAAACCAAGTCATATTTTTCAGCTTCTGCTGTCTTCACCAAACCAGCAATCAAACCGGGATCAGGCTGGGTATCAGCATCCATCCCCAAAAACCACTCACTTCCCTCTGAACTATGTAAAAAGCCATTATGCAAAGCCCAAGGACGCCCCACCCAACCAGGGGGTAAAGGATCATCTGTCATCACCCGAAAACGGGGATCTTGCTGCTGTGCCAATTTTACCAAGTCAGGAGTGCCATCTTGGGACTTACTGTCTACAACAATAATTTCCCGAAGTTCGTAACTTTGCCGGCTTAAACATTCCAACAAAGGGCTAATGCGAAGAGCTTCATTTAGGGTGGGGACGACAACGCTGACACTACCTAAAAGCTCTGGCGTTGGCTGTTGGGGTTTAATGGGGGGATGGCGTCCCGGTCCTTTCAACAGACGCGAGAGCAGAATCGCTGTTGCCGGTACTTGGATAAGTAGCAAAAATAGCGATAAAGTGCTTTCTATTGTCACGTTGTCCCCTGTAAAAATACTCAGCAATTATTTCCCTACTCTTGTAAGGGCGGGGAAAAGAGCGCCCCTACTCCCCGATCCTCTTACTTCAAAGCAACTTTGACTGAAGCCACTTGCATTTCCGTGGGTGATTCAACAGCTGCTTGTGCGGGTGCGGTTGAACTTCTCCACCACAGAGCCAAAGCCGGAACCACACCAACTACAAAGCCCAGCAAAACTGGAATCACAAAGCCAGATCCTAAGCTGAGTCCGGCGGCGAAGACAAAATTGCTTATATAAACAATTAAAGGAACATTGAGTTGCGATCGCTGTAATTTAATTGGCGTATTTCTCCACAATACAGCTGCCACAGTCATGAATAAAGCACTTGTACCAAACCAACCTGCATAGTTTCCGTAAGGTGTGCCAAAGAAAGCTCCTGGTTTTTCCCAATACCAGAACGGAAAAGCGGTTTGACTCATACCAGGCTCTAAAGCGAAGTCCCAGCAGGTGAATAACAAAGCACCCACCGCTATAGCAGCAATGTGACGCAGTAAACTGGGTTTTTCTGCTACTTGCAAACCAGTTCTGGCGATTAAGTACGCGGAAAGACCAACATAAAACCAGGATATCGGAATTGTAAACGGTACTAACCCGGCAATCTTGTAGCCCAAGCCACTCAAGTAGCTATAATCACCAAAGGGAAAGCCTGTGCTAGTTCCCAGCAATTCACTTCCTACAGAGATAAACACAGATGGCAGCATAAACGCTAGCCAAGTTCTCCAGCCCAGTACTCTGTACGCATAAATACTGACAGCTACTGTTCCGAATATAATATCAACTACACCGCCGTTAGCCATACTCGACTGCATAGCAGTTTGCCCAACAGAGCCTAAGTTCAAAATTACTTCGGCATTAGGTATGACCAGTAGTATACCAAGCAGTCCAAAAACCTTGGATAAAATATGACCGATGAGGCATACGCGCTCAGCAATAACAAGTTGTCTCATGATAATTCCTTAACAAGACGTGACACGCGGCTACGATCGCTGCTAACAGTTTACAAATGTTTAAGAACATATTTAACTAATTTGTGGGGTAATTAGGGTGCCAACTTGTTTGGCTTTCTTTGGGAGAGCATACAGTCCTATTGATTGAAGGGAGAACACAGAAGATGATAAACTTATAATTTAAGTTATTCAAGTAAAAATTTATCCAACTAAATTTGGCTTTCTTTGATGAGAATGCAGGAAAGCGATTAAGCTCTTACAAGAAAATAGGTTTAGACATCGACAAGAGCAAAGCGATCGCTTTTCTGGCTCTTGAAGCTTCGGTGATATCCACAAAGTGAGCCAATTGTCAAGTAGCTTAAAACATTTGCTTGCAGCAGAGCAGATATTTGTGGAATAATGGCTTGATATGGTACTGGGAAATCAACTTATGTCAATGCATGAAAAATTTTATTTGGGTTTCCCTGACGTTAGTAGTGATTGCCTACGGTAGCTTGGGCTGGTTGATGTCCCAAGCGCATTTACCTTGGTTTATTTGGTTAGTGGTAGCGATCGCTATCTTGCTTTTGCTATCAGCCTTGACAACTCCTTGGTTAAAGATTGCAGACTATTCTATTATTTTCTTTAAATCAGACACGAGAACTTTCGCCTTTTCCGTTTTAGCTGCTTTCTTGTTCTTTCTGATGATTGCCTGGTTGAGAGTATTTCTTGATACCTTGGTAATCATTTCCGCAACTATATTATTAAGGATAGACGTTCAAACATCTGGGTTGAGCGAACGGCGAGCTTTTTTAATTACGAGTATCTTCTCATTAACAGGTTTAGCCTTGGGTGCAGTGATGCAGATGGCATTTTCACACCATTTGGGAAATATTTATTTCCGATGAAAACTTCGGGGGTGATGGAAATGTTGATTTTTATTTTCTCTTTCCTTGACAAAGCCTCAAAACTATTATTCCCAAGCAAACAACCTGGAAGTGAAGCATTATGCGTTCATAGGGTGGGCATTTTTACTGCCCACCCTACTAAGTACACTTAGATTTAGCTAGCCTGAGCAACTGCGTAAACGCTGACTTTTTTGCGGGTTTTACCCTTTCTCTCAAACGTTACCACGCCATCAATTAAGGCAAACAAAGTGTCATCGCTGCCAATACCGACGTTGTTACCTGGGTGAAATTTGGTGCCGCGCTGACGTACTATAATGTTACCTGCGCGGACAGTTTCACTACCGAAGCACTTCACGCCCAGACGTTGAGCATTAGAGTCACGTCCGTTACGTGTACTACCTGTTCCTTTCTTATGAGCCATAATGTCCTCTTGTTTATCTGTGTAATGGGGACGCTTGGAATAGGGACTGGGCTAGAAATACAGAAGTATACTCCCAATACCCTTTTGTCCTTTTCCCCAATTCCTAACTTATATCTATTATTCAGAAGCAGCGGTTTCCGCAACTGCGGGTGTTGCATCTGCCTCTTGAGTTTCCGGAGTAGCGGCTTCTTCGGCGACAAACACCGAACCATTCAAGTTGATAGAGTCAATCATCAGTCTAGTGACTTCCTGGCGATGTCCCCGCTTTTTGCGGGTTTTCTTTTTCGGCTTCATTTTGTAGACTAGGACTTTGCGATCGCGAAAATGTCGCATTACCGTTCCTTCTACAGTCGCTCCCGTCACTAGCGGCTGTCCAATGGTGACTTCACCATCGTGCTGCACTAATAACACTGCATCTATAGTAACTTTCTCTTCCGCTTCGACATGAAGTAGTTCAATATCGTAAAAGCGACCAGGTTCAACTCTTAGTTGTTTGCCGCCAGTTTCAATGATTGCGTAGGTCATGAAATAATTGTCCTTGAAGATGCCGTACAGGTAGCTGGCTTTTTTCTCTTGGGGAGTAGCGATATTCTCGCTTTTGCCAGCTTTTGTTCTGTGTCTACCTGATCCGAGCAGGAATTAGACAGCCAATTTTTAATTATAATTTATCTAATATAATTAAGTCAATAAAATTTCTTCCGAGAAAATCCGTATTAATTTAACTTGATTAGCGAAATCTTCATTTTGAGTGTGTAGCTATTAGAGACACAGAACAACACCATGAATTCTGAGCAACATTAACCGTTGCTCAGTTTTTTTATCCTACTCTGAAAACTGATGAGTTAGGATGGCTATATTTTATTTAACAGGTCGCGCATTTTTCTTTTTTTCTCCTTCTTAACAAAGTGTAAAAAATGGAAATAAACACCCTTCTTATTTCTCCCAGTCCCTAGTTTCTAGTCCAAGCGTCCCCAGTCCCCAGTCCAAGCGTTTCTATTCCCCTTCAACTCACTATGAAAAGAATCGAAGTTGAACAAAGAGCGATTTTTATTGGTTTGGCAGGTAGCCACGGCTATGGTTTAAATCGTCCTAATTCAGATTATGATTATCGAGGAGTGTTTATCGCACCCAAAAGATATTATTTGGGATTTGACCGCATTGAACAAAAAGATGGTGGTTGGGATGAACCAGGAATGTTTCCTTTCCTGGATGGAAACAAAGACACGGTTATATACGAATTAAGAAAAATCATCCAGTTACTATCTGGTGCGAATCCCAATGTTTTAGAATTGCTGTGGTTGAATAAATATCCTGTATTAACGAATGTAGGACAGCATTTAATTAACCATAAACAGCTATTTTTGAGCAAGAAAGTAAAACATACTTATTCTGGTTATGCCTTTGCTCAAATCAAAAAAATGGAAAGTCATCGCAAGTGGTTGTTACATCCACCGCAAAATAAACCACTACCATCTGATTTTGGCATAGAAGAAGAAGCAACTCTTAGCAAAGATGAGTTAAACGCCTTTTTAGAGTATCTTTATCTCTTAATTAGAGGAAAAATCGAGTTTTTAGAAGAAGCAGAACAATTATATCAGTTGTTGACGGCTGATATCGACTTTAAAGGAGTGCTGAAACAATACACTTTACCGGATGAGACTTTAGAATATACACAAAACTTAACCAATAGCCGGAAAGATTTTATTCGCTTGCTTCAGAAAAGCCAAGGTTATCAAGTAGCTTTAAGAGAATGGAAAGCTTACCTATCCTGGCAGGAAAATAGAAATCCCGCTAGGGCTGAAATGGAGAGAAAATCAGGTTTTGACCTCAAGCATGGGATGCACTGCATTCGATTGCTACGTAGTGGAGTAGAGATATTACGTACCGGAAAAGTGATTGTAGATAGGCGAATAGCTGGTGATGCAGAAGATTTAAGAGCAATCCTCAATGGAGAGTATTATTATGATCAGGTAATGAAAATGGCTGAAGATTTAGTGGCGGAAATGGAAAGTGTTTACCAAGAATCAACTTTGCCACATAAACCTGACTTGGAGCAAATTAATGAATTGTGTATGGAATTAGTGGAAATGCAGGGGTGGTAAGTTTAGGGTTAAGGGTCAATAGTCAATGGTCAATAGTTAAGAGTTAAGAGTCAAGGGTCAACACTCAATAGTCAATAGTCAAGAGTTAAGAGTCAAGGGTCAACACTCAATAGTCAATAGTCAAGAGTGAATAGTTAATGTTTGGACTTTGGACTTTGGACTTTGGACTTTTGACTTTGGACTTTGGACTTTTGACTAATTTTAAAGAGTTTTGATGATGTCGGCAAAGCCATAGATACTGATGATGAGCAATAGCAGTGCTGTAATTTGGGTAATTCGCGTTTGGGGTGAGGGAGCGATCGCTTCCCGCACTAAGATGGAAATAGACGCTCCAACAACTAAGCTCAAGCCCAGTATTAAATAAGGTCTGTCGGGCATAAAAGTCGCAATTGTTAGCATAGCGATCGCCAGCATTAACATCAATAGCTCTACAAACCTCGGCGGGTTGTATTGGCTAGATATGACAAAAGTCTGAAACCAAAAACGACAAAATCTCATAACTGGGGACTGGGGAATGGGGACGCTTGGACGCTTGGACGCTTGGACGCTTGGATTAGGAACTAGGGTAAAAATTATTAATATTGTATTATTCCTAGTCCCTAGCCCCTAGCCTCTAGCCCCTAGCTTTTGCCCTGTACCGTTTGCTTGTATAGTATCTTCTGTTAGTTCTACACCAAAGACGCGACTAAAGGTTTTTTCGACTTTGTAGCCCGAATCAATTGATTCTAACGGGTCTTTCCGCAGTCGGTGACGCAGACATAAAGTAATTACGCGGCGAATATCATCAATTGTTACTTCCGTGCGTCCTTCAAATGCGGCGATCGCTTTAGCGGCGCGGTTAGATACTATATCACCTCGCAAGCCATCTACATCCAGTTGCGAACAAACTTCGGAAATCTTTACCCGCAAGTCATAATCAATTTTCACTCCTGGTAAAAGCTTTTGAGCATTGACAATTTTCTCTTGTAGTGCTTCTTGACTAGTTTGGTTTTTGTCAACAAATTCCAGTGGATTTTGGTCAAATTCTGCTCTTTGCTCGACGATTTCCACTCGCAAAGCTGGTTCTTTCACCGTGCGAATTTCCGCGTGCATTCCAAAACGGTCAAGCAATTGAGGGCGCAGTTCACCTTCTTCTGGGTTTCCCGAACCTACTAGCACAAAACGCGCCGGATGTCTAATAGAAATACCTTCGCGTTCTACTGTATTCCAACCACTGGCGGCGGAGTCAAGTAGCACGTCTACCAAGTGGTCATCGAGCAAGTTGACTTCATCCACATAAAGGATACCCCGGTTAGCTTTTGCCAAAAGTCCCGGTTCAAAGGCTTTCACACCTTCAGATAAAGCTTTTTCAATATCAATAGTGCCGCAAACCCGGTCTTCTGTAGCTCCTAGTGGCAAGTCTACCATTATGACTTTTTTCTGAACTACAGGAATTTCCTCGCCTTGTTCAACAGCGGCGCGAACTTCATCGCTCATCATATCAGGGTCGCTGGGGTCACTGTTGAAGGGGTCATTGGCTACCACCGGAATTTCAGGTAGCAAATCAGCCAGCGCCCGAATAGTTGTGGATTTGCCGGTGCCGCGATCGCCCATAATCATTACACCACCAATTTTCGGGTCAATCACATTTAACAGCAGCGCCAGCTTCATTTCTTCCTGACCGACAATTGCCGTAAACGGAAACACTACCCGACGCGTATTAGCCGTGGTTTGAGCTGTAGGACTCACGCTTATTACCTTATAAATACTTTTCTTATTACCGTTTTTTATTGTGCCACAGTTGCGGAGTCAGGTAAAAAGTAAAAAAAGATGTACATTCACAAATTACAGCAGTTTTCACATAAATGGACTACACCACTCCCCCCCAAATGCGATCGCACAGCCTTAATAGCCGATGCGGTGACAGGTAAAATTGATGTAAGAGAATTTGCCAAGCAACAATCATGGCTACAGCAGTCAAACCCATCACTTTAGAAGAATTTCTGCAACTAAGAGAAACCGAACCCGCTTCTGAGTACATCGACGGTCAAATTAATCAAAAACCCATGCCACAAGGAGAACACAGCCGACTTCAAGGTAAACTTGTTGCCACCATCAACGAAATTGCAGAACCTGAAAAAATCGCCCTTGCATTACCCGAACTGCGCTGTACTTTTGGTGGTGCTACCATAGTTCCCGATGTTACCGTATTTCGCTGGGAACGCATACCCCGCACTGAATCAGGGAGAATTGCCAACCGCTTTGAAAGTCATCCCGACTGGGCTATAGAAATTCTCTCACTCCTCCAAAGCCAAACCAAAGTTCTCCGTAAGTTGCTGCACTGCTGTAAAAATGGCACAGAACTAGGGTGGTTAATTCTTCCAGATGAAGCCAGCATCTTGATTGTATACCCCAACCAACGCATTGAACTGCTCGCAGGTATCGACCCACTCCCCATCCTTAGTAATATTGACTTATCCCTAACCGTCGAGCAAGTCTTTAACTGGCTGAATATTTAAAGCTTCGTAGAGATGCCGATTTATCGCGTCTTTGATTTATTTAAACCAAACTCTTTATTTCTTCCTTTGCGTCTTTGCGCGCCAGTCGCACGCCAGGTGCTACAACGCTCGTGACCTCCCTTCGGGTTCGCCACTTCGACGGGACGGTACAGGCAACCGCCGAGTGGACTCACCGCAACGCACTGGCTCCTCAACGGGGGGGAAAATACGCACGGCGCTGGCGAAGAGCTTTGCGTGAGACAAAAGCTGTAACTCAACTCACAACCGCTATATTATTTAGATAATCCTCAACTCTATCATGTTCAACTACGATCCATTAGCTTGCTTGCCCTCTTCTGAGGAATTGCCCGACTCGGACGATACTCCTGTGGATAATGAATTACAAGATTTAATTCCCGGTTTACTCAAAGCCATATTAGCTTTTGTCTGGGCAGATAGGATGGATTGGTTTTTTGGCGTTGACATGGGAGTGTATTATGACCCAAATTTACCGCCGATAGTACCAGATGGATTTTTGAGTCTAGGAGTTGAGCGGTTTTTTGATGAAAACCTCCGCCTCAGTTATGCAATTTGGGAAGAAGAGCAAGTTCCGATATTAGTGCTGGAAGTAGTTTCTCAAAGTTATCGTGGAGAGTACACAACCAAGAAAGACGAGTATGCAAAGCTGGGAGTTTTGTATTATGTAGTCTACAATCCCACTCGCCGCCGCAAGCCACGTTTAGAAGTTTACAAGTTAATTAATGGCAAGTATCAATTACAAGATAGCAATCCCCTGTGGCTACCAGAGATTAATTTGGGAATTGGTATGGAATTGGGAACTTATCAAGGCATCACGCGGGAATGGTTGTATTGGTATAACGAGCAAGGAAAAAGATTGTTAACACCAGAAGAACAAGCAAAACAGGCTCAACAACGCGCCGATATGCTAGCGGAAAGGTTGAGGGCGCTTGGTGTAGATCCAGATTCAATTGCTTGACAAACTCGCTGCTTTCAAATATTATATTTTTATAGTGGTAAACTGTGCGCGCATATATATAGGACTAATTCCAGATGAAGTTGTAAACTCATAGCGCTTTTAAACGCAGAGGAACACAAAGGTAAGCGCAAAGTAGCGCAGAGTTTTTGGGAGTGTAAGTTGTAGGTAGCGCTTATTGGATTTTGGTAGATTCTTCATTAGATAGTTGCTGCACTCTCGCAAGGCTTGCGTTTACATTGTCAGCGTCGGGTGATTTCAGTCGCTGCAAAATCTCTAAAGCTGGTTGCAAGTAGGAGATGGCTTTAGTGTATTCACCCTGTTGTTCTGCTAAATGTCCTAACCACCAAAGAGTCATCGCTTTACCTTGAACATCACCAATGCGTTCCTTTATTTC
>CAXTNZ010000267.1:0-9236 GCA_964245695.1 uncultured bacterium
GTGGTGGCGGCTAGCAGTGTCGGAATCATCAATACGCCGAACCAACCGATGTATAGGCGGTTTTCGGTGCTGGTGATCCACTGGCAGAAACGTTCCCATACGCTAGCGCTTTCGCGTCTTTGTAAGGTTGTGGTCATTGTTTTATGATTGCGGTATTTGAATATGATGTTAAGCAAGCTTGTTTTCCTTGCTTGTTTTCATAATAGTTTACATTGCTTTACAAAGTCAAGCGGTTTTTACGGAGATATTCTGATTTAAGTCATCAGGTTTATTTATGTATTTCTAGCGATGATGATTTTTTAGTTTCCGACATTGCCAGCTAAAACCAAAGGGTGCGATCGCGTCCAAGCTTATAAAACCAACGTTATAGCCAGCTGCTTTTACCAAAAAACCGTCTAAGTTACTCAATGAAAATAGAACAGAATTACATACGAGGCAAAGACGAGCAGATGGCGATCGCTCAACAAGTCCTTAATATTCGTTTTGCCCCACCGCTTTTCTAAACTGTCTTTCCCTTGGCAGAGTTTCTCTGAGGATTAATCCTGCTGTAGATAGATTCAAAGCAAGTGATGAAGTTTACAAAATATATTTACAAAAGTTAAAAATCCTGAGTGTTGGATGAACACATTCTGTCTGTTTTCCTGGAGATGGAAAAATGGTTTTCATGGGAAGTAAGCGTTTGCAGGTGGTTGCTGACTTTCCGGCGGTACAAAACAGGGACTTTTCCCAAGCTTTAGTTCAAACACCACCCTTAGCGCATTGTGAAGTCTCCGTGATTGTTCCAGTTCGCAATGAAGCCCAGACTTTGGTAGCAACCTTAAGAGCTTTGGCACATCAGGTTGATCTGGAAGGAAAACGCTTAGACCCCAGACGCTACGAAATAATTTTGCTGCTCAATAATTGTAGTGATGATTCAGCGGCGATCGCCCGGAATTTTGCCAAAGCTAATCCAGAGTTAGTACTGCACATAGTTGAAAAAATTCTACCTGCAACTGAAGCTTATATTGGTCGAGTTCGACAAATTTTGATGGATGAAGCCTATCGTCGCTTGATAAGTATAGGACGCAAACGCGGAGTAATTGCTTCTACCGATGGCGATTCGCAGGTAAGCCATACTTGGATTGCTGCGACGCTGTATGAAATTAATTGCGGTGCAGATGCGGTGGGAGGAAGGATAATAACAAACCAGGTTGAGCGTGCTGCGTTAGATCCCTACACCAGAGCTTGTCATCTACGTGAGGTAGGCTATCACCACTTGATTGCAGAATTAGAATCTTACATCGACCCTGACCCTTATGACACTTTTCCTCGGCACTACCAACACTGCGGGGCAAGTTTCGCGGTGACGGCACAGATGTATGCACTGGCAGGAGGTTTACCCCCCGTCCGTACTCCTGAAGATGTTGCACTATATCAGGCTTTAGTCCGGGTGAATGCCCGTTTTCGTCATAGTCCGCTAGTACGGGTCGTCACTTCGGCAAGACAAACTGGACGCACAGACATTGGTTTCGCAAACCTGTTGAGTAAGCGGTCACAAATGGGACAGCAACAGCAATCATTGTTGGTTGAATCTGCAGCTGCAATTGAAACTCGTTATTCAGCGCGTCAGCAATTAAGAGTTATTTGGTTTTCTGTTGTTAACGGAAAGATGCCAACTCATATACAATTAGCACCTTTAGCAGATACTTTAGGAGTTCCAGCAGAATGGCTTGTGCAAGAATTAAAACAACCATACACCTTTGGTCTGTTATTTGAGCGAGTTGAACAATGTTCAAAAGAAGAAGGAATTTGGGCACAACGTTGGCAAAGCGTAGAAATTCAAACAGCAATTACTGATTTACGCTTGCGTCTAGAAAGTTTGCGTCGAAGTAACAAAGAAAACGCAAATATAGTGCCGACTTACAGCTTTTAAAGATATCCAAGAAGATGAGCTTCGCGTAGTGAGCGATTCATCGCTCAATATTAACTAAGACGTAAGGCAATCCTGCTGCAAAGTAAAGGGTGGGTAAAAAAAAGTAAGATAAATAAATGTTAATTTTTGTTCGGATTCTGGGTTTTTGATGGTTAATGAAATGGCGTTTTTATCCATTTAAGAGTAACCAACCGCAGAGTACGCAGAGAAAAAAGAGAGTATGATTGTTGTGGTAGAGAAGGAGTTATTTTTAGGTATGTAAATGCTTAACTAAATCAAAGTTTCCTTGACGTAAAATTTCGGGATTTGGCATTTTGTTTAAGCGCATTAGTTCGGTAATGGCTGCGGTTTCGGTGTCGCGCTGGCTGGTAGCTGCTGCTAATACTTCGTTGTCTTTGATGTAGAATACAATAAATTCGCGTTTTTGCAAGTCGCCATAGATAATAATTTCATCCCACTCTTCAGCGTGTCCGACGTAGCGTAGGGGAAACTTAAATTGCATTGTCCAAAAAACAGGTACAGTTTTAAATTTAATCGCTTTTCCTGCCATATTGTAAGCGGCAATGCGTCCTTGTTGGGCGGCAATGCGCCAGTGTTCTACGCGAATTTTCTCACCTGTGCGCTCGTCAGGAAAGCGGGCAATGTCACCTGCTGCATATAATTGGTCGGCAGCGCGAAGATATTCATCTACTGGTATACTTTTGTCTTTGGGGTGCAAGTCTACGCCCGAGAGAAATTCTGTTGCAGGTTGTACGCCAATGCCTACGACAACTATATCAGCTTGGAGACGTTCGCCATTATCTAAAATTACGGCTTCAACTTTGCCGTTGCCTGTTAATTGGGTGACTTTTCTGCCAAATTGAAAGGTTACGTTATTTTCTTCATGAACTTCTTTAAATAACTGTCCAATTTCTTCGCCCAATATTTTTTTAAAAGGCAAAGAATCTGGTGAGATTACTGTCACTTTTACACCTTTTTGCGTAAGACCAGCGGCGGTTTCCATGCCAATAAAACTTGACCCGATGACCACAGCTTGCTTTGTTTGGGAAGCTGCTGCTAAGATGCGATCGCTATCCGCAAAGCTCCGTAAAGTAAAGACGTTTTCTAAATCCGCACCTTCAACATCCAACTGTTTTGGCTTTCCGCCTGTGGCTAACAGCAAAGCATCGTAACTGAGGATATCACTATCCTCAAAGGTTATTTTTTTTGCTTTTGCATCTACACCCACCGCTTGTTTGTTTAACAAAACTTCGATGTTATGGTCTTTGTAAAACTCCGGCGACCTCAGTGGTACTTGTTCACGAGAAACATCGCCGTTAAAATAATCTTTGCTCAACACAGTGCGATCGTAAGGCAGTTGGTCTTCACGAGTAACCATCAGGATGCGTCCTTGATAACCAGCAATTCTCAAGCCTTCTGCCGCATGAGCGCCAGCCGCACCCGCCCCTAAAATTACAAATGTGCGTTTATCTGCCTGTGGATTATACTGAACCATTGCAGGCGTTCTCAATCCAGATGCTTTTTCTGGTACGCTGACAATCACATTTTCGCCTTCAATTCTGACTTGATAACAAGGTAAAGAATCTAACCCCGGTGGTTCTTGTTGGTCGCCTGTGGTGATATTAAAATAAGCATTATGCCAAGGACAAACGATGGTGTTAGCACTTAGCACTCCTTCTACCAAAGGTGCTTGGTAGTGGGTACAGAATGCCCCAAGGGCGTGAAAAGTTCCATTAACCCGGATCAGCAGTACGTCCGTTTCTCCAACAGAAACCTGCCGCTTTTCGCCATCCTGGAAATCATTAACTTTAGCGACGACTGCTTCAATTTGCTGCATAGAATTTCTGCTGATAATAGTAAAACACGGTTTCTAAATTAAGCTGCAAACATCAAATCATTCCTCGGTCACAGAAAAGAAATTTAATCTTTTCAAACTCGCTCAAATAAATCAAGCCGATATTGTTCCTCACGTTGACCTTTTAAATGTCGCAGTTGAGTGGGGGACAACTCCAGAAATGAGTCGTGAACTTGATCGCCACTGAGAGGATAATCGCGGGCATAAAGCGTCCAATGAACCAAAAGCAAATGTCCTCCCGGTTCCAGATGTTCTAGAATGCACTGCTGAGCTTTTTTTAAGTCTTCCCAACACCAGTAGTAGCCAACTTCCGAAACCAAAGTTAAATCAAACATTTCCTCAGGATATTGCTCTGGTAAACGCATAATTTGAAAGCGTACCTGCTCTAAGTCCTGACAGCGCTGAATTGCCCTTTCCTGTGCTAGCTTTGACACATCAACTGAGAGCAGCGAGTCGCATTTGGCTGCTAGCATTTCGGTTAAAACACCAATCGAACCACCAATTTCAAAAGCAGATTTATAGCGTTTTGGCAGTGCCGCGATTGTGGCAGCATATTTGTTAGCTTCGTAAACGCTTGTTTCAAACTTCCACGGATCGGGATTAGTACCGTAAAGAGCCTCAAAATAGCTTGGCGGGAGCGACCGCTTTTGTACTTGTAATAATTTTTCCGGCTTGGGGATGCTAGCATTGTTCAAAGCCTTTAAAAAGCCATCAAAGTCTACAAAGTCTTCGATAATCTGCTTAACTCCTGCATCCTGCAAGATTGTCTTTTGTTTACCGCAAGCGACACCAACAAACGCTTGTTGCAGCTGCATAGCAGTCAAAACATCCCAAATTCCATCGCCAATACAAACAATTTTTTCAAAATCAGGTTGACTATAAACTTCTTTAGCTCTTGATACTGAGGTGTTCACAATATCCTCACGAGAAATACCATCGTCAGCAAATGCTATTGGTAGTCCTGCAACATCCAGCCCCGCGCTATCTAGCTTCACGCAGGCTGACGCACGCCATCCCCCCGTTGCTAAAGCGATCGCCCAATCTTGTGATTCATCAGCTAATTTCCGTAACATTACGGCTGCTCCTGGTATTTCAGCAAATAGTGTGCTGTCCGCTCTGTATTGTTCCTGCAATAACTCTACAAAGCGACGCTGAACCTTGAACAATTCACTTGCTTCTGGAACACGTCCAAAACACTCCTGAAAAATCTGCAAAGTTATACCAGAATCAGTCGTGTGTCCATAACTAGCCCAGTTCGTGTTAATATCTTTGATGCCAAACTCCTCTGCAAATGCTTTCACAAAGCATTGGCTATCGACATCATTTGTTTTAGTCAGTGTTCCATCAATATCAAAAATTGCTAGTTTCATTAAAGCCTTTAATTTTCCACTTCTAAATAAACTTCCCAAGGACGAGCGAAATTCAAAAGCATTTCCGGTGTCAAGCGAA
The DNA here is from genome assembly GCA_964245695.1 of uncultured bacterium. Classification (GTDB taxonomy): domain Bacteria; phylum Cyanobacteriota; class Cyanobacteriia; order Cyanobacteriales; family Nostocaceae; genus Hassallia. The sequence continues at coordinate 5,217 of CAXTNZ010000267.1, forward strand.
AGCCTTCGGGATCATCGTCAATTAAGTTGGTGATTTGGGAACGATAGCAAGCGATCGCCTGTTGTTTCAACTTGACCACCGCACCGATATCCAGCCGCCAACTTGTCACTTTTGCTGGTTCTGCAAAACTCCCTCTTTGTTCTGGGTCCCAGTCCCAGATAGGATACTCAATCATGCGGGGCGATAGGTGTAAGTCAGACGCGGTGTGAATTAACTTCCAGGTTCCTCGGTGGTCTGGGTGGGGGTCGTACCGCCACGGTAAAAAGATAATTTGCGGCGCAACTTCTGTTAGATAAGTACGACAAAAAGCGATCGCACTATAATCATGTGTCGAAATTGAGCCATCCTGTAACCGCATAAAAGTTACGTTTTTAGGATTAATACCTAATACCGTCAATGCTGTTAGCGTTTCCTCCTCCCTCAGTTTTCTCAGCTTCGGTGCGGGATACTTCTGAGAGTTCGGGTGTGAAAGCGTACCGTCACTGATGACCAACACTTGCACATCACAATCGAGAAAACGCAAAAGAGCGATCGCACCACCACAACCCAATGTCTCATCATCTGGATGAGGTGCCACGATTAGTGCCGGACTATGAGCGATTTCCCTCATTGAACGCCAAGGTAAAACGCCCGGATTGCTTAAAGATGATGTAGCAGTGTTATTCATTGCTTCCAAAGCGATCGCGCCGGATTACTTTCAGCTAAAACGTACTGTCCGACATTGGATAGCGCTGCATCAAAGGCGGGTTGACGCAGATACAACGTTAAATCCCGGATAATACGTTCCATCGGATTTGGCGGTAGCAAACCGCGAGTGCCAACAGAACGCTCACACATCTGCATTACGTCGATGCAAATTTGTTCAATTACCGTCCGCACCATGTTTGTATAAGCGACGAGTTGCTCAGCTTGCGGGTTCACATCTGTGGGATATCCACCAAACACAGGCGCATACGCTGCTATGATATCCGCAGCAGAGCGCAGCCAAATATTACCGCTTTCAATCGCGATCGCCATCTTACCAAGCCGTTCTTTTTGGTAGGGGTCATTTGTATATTCCAAGTCTCGTAGATACTGGCGAGTTAAGTCAAACAGTGCTTCCGCCCCACCGAGTTGCACCGCTGCAAACCGAATTACTCCAGCAGATAACCACGGCTGTCGATAGTAGTCCCCAGGCTCAGCGATTAAGGCGCTAGAATCTAACTCAACGTTGCTAAAATCTACTTTGTAGCTAGCAGTTGCTCGCATCCCAGCAGGTTGCCACCAACTAGGGTCACTAATTGTCGCAACTTCATCCATTGGGACAATGCACATTTGCCAACCGCCATCGGGCAATACTCCATTCACAAAAGGACGCTCAACGTAGCCAGATCCGGAACAAAAGGTTTTAGAACCTTCTAGCCGATACCTACCATTTTCAAGGGGGATAATCTTGACACCATCAGATGCTTCCGCATTCCATACGCCAAAGATTTTCTGGCGATCGCGTGCATCATTGGCGTAAACAGCGATTTGTTCTTTATTACCAAAGGTTTGAATCAGTTGCAGCGCGTTGATATGTCCCTCATAAACTCGACCAACCGCCAAATTTCCACGCCCTATCTGCTTCAGTAGCATCAACAATTCGTGGGTAACATTGGCATCAATTCCTGCGCCCCATCCACCTAATTCTGGTTGCAACGGTGCAGCCAATAAGCCAGCTTGTGCAATTAACTTAAACTCCTTTTGAGGAAAAGCACCATTATGATCAATCGCGCTGGCGTTTAGCGCACAATAATCAGCAATTTCCGTTGCGCGTCTGAGAGTTTCTGCAATGCAGGAATCGTACCATTCGGTTAGGATAACATCCTTTGATAGTTGAGTAGTAATAGCCGCCTCCTTGAGATAACATTTCTTCATACATTATTGAAGATAATGAAATTCAGTAGGATAATGCCTCTATCTTCTGCGGGAAATATTGAAAGCTTTGTAGTAAGCACGCTTTGTGCTTATTACGCGCAATCAAAAGAAACTAACTTATCATTGACCGATACAATTCGATCCAAGCGAATTTCTGTCCCATTCTTCAGCTTGATAAAGTCTGCCTGAGTTGCCGCATAAACATCCACAATCCGCCCTTGCACCTCAATTACCTCATCATTAGCATTTTTATATACAATCCGGCATTCTTGGCGCAATGTCGCCAGCGATTCTAACTCGTCGTGAAAGTCGCAACTAACTAGCGTATATGCTTCCATTAAACTGCACCTTTTATTATGTAGTGAACACTTTAGTGCCCTTTTAAAGCGTTGAAACGCTGACGACGATTTTCTTATTTTACATTCGCCAAGATAATTTCTCCTTTCTTATTAATTTTCATCGGCTTATCAGGAAAATCATTCTTATTCAAATAACGTAAAAGGCTGACAGTTGTAAAACGCTGATCTATATGCGGAATTCCCTGCCGATTCATGCGAACAGGGATAATTTTACTTCCCACTAATTCGCCATAAGGATTCATTTTCAGTTCTAAAATCATTGAGTAACCTGTTTCGGCATCTGTTGATAAAGTCCGGTATCCGAGAAAGTTTCCTAATGAGTAAGCGATGACTTTACCCTTATAGATTTCCATTGCTCTAGGAACATGAGGTCCATGTCCTATAACTAAATCTGCGCCGGCATCAATCATTATTCGAGCAAATTGCATAGAATTTCCTCGGTCTTCTCCATAAAAATATTCTGTTTGATTTTTAACATGCATTGCCCCCGTTCCCTCCGCTCCGGCTTGCATGGAAATAATTACCAGATTCGCATTAGCTCTAGCTTCTTCAACGAGTGCTTTAGCTGTTTCTAAATCTTGCATTGAGTTATAAATGTCATAGGTAGTAAACCCAATCATCGCTACCGGAACATTACGAACTTGTTTATAAAGAATTTGATTTTTATGACCTAATGTTTCAATGCCAACTGCGGCAAGATTATTAACTGTATCTCGAAATCCCGCTTTCCCAAAGTCTAATGAATGGTTGTTTGCCATATTCAAAACATCAAAGCCAACATCAGCAAACAACTGTGCATATGCTGGGGGAGAACGAAAAGCAAAAGTTTGTCCTTGATTGATATCTTTAGATGAGTAGGGATATGTAGTTAAGCTGGTTTCCAGATTGCCAAATAATAAATCCGCTCTTTGCAAGTATGCTCGCACCGACTTGGGTATTAGCTGATTGCGATCGCGTGGAAGTCTGTAATTCGGGTAATTAGTACCGGGAATCACATCCCCCACAGCTTGAATCGTAATGTAATCCGATTCTGGCTCATCAAAACCTGGCAGTGGTGTGTATTCTGGCTGATATGCTGGTAAAAGAGGTATAGCTTCTTCTGAAGTTGCAGCTTGCGATCGCTGCACTTGCCCAAAGCGGACAAAGATTCCGATACTAATGCCGACACAAAAACAGAAGCTGATAAAACTCAACGGGAGTAATCGCCCAATTTTATTTGCCATATTCGCACTAGTTCCACTCCTCACATTATGCGATTAGTCTAGCCCACAAATATAGATTATTTGGTATAAATCAACCTATCCTCTTTGCAAATCTTGATAGCGAAATATTTAAGAACATGCGACCCTCCGCGTTTACCTTTGCGTCCCTCTGCGTTGAAAAACGCGCTCAAATTAAATGTTGCAATACCCTGCAATGCGATTGTGACTCGATGCATTGTGATTGTGTCTCGATGCAATGCGATTGTGTCTCGATGCAATGCGATTGTTTGCCGATACAATGCGATTGTGACTCGATGCAATGCGATTGTGACTCGATGCAATGCGATTGTTTGCCGATGCAATGCGATTGTTCCTTGATACAATGCGATTGTGTCCCCTTGCATTGTAAAGACGCGATAAATCGCCGTCTCTACATCTGACGCGATAAATTGCCGTCTCTACATCTTTGACAACAGATGACTACTACTTTATCGCTGCGATCGCAATTGACTTGCAACTATCCACATAAGCTAAACCCTCAAACTTTCTCCCCCTCTCCC
>CAXTNZ010000268.1:0-9146 GCA_964245695.1 uncultured bacterium
CCACTTCCCCTCTCTCTATATGACGTCCAAAGTTGCCCCTCCCCGCCACATTCTTGAAGAAATTGTCTTGCAAAAAAAGCAAGAAGTTGCCCAAATGCAGCAAGAACTGCCTTTGGCTGCTTTGCAAGACTCCTTAACTGCTGCACCGACAGTACGAAATTTCCTCACCGCTTTGCAGCAAAGTCCTTGCGCACCTAGTTTAATTGCCGAGGTCAAAAAAGCATCACCGAGTCGCGGGATTATTCGGGCAGACTTTGACCCAGTGGCGATCGCCCAAGCTTATGAACGCGGTGGTGCTGCTTGTATCTCAGTCCTCACAGATGAGAAGTTCTTTCAAGGCAGTTTTGACAATCTGCGTCGTATCCGCCCACACGTAGAATTGCCTTTACTGTGCAAAGAATTCATCATTGACCCATACCAAATTTATACAGCACGAGCGGCGGGCGCAGATGCTGTATTATTGATTGCTGCCATCCTCTCAGATGAAGAACTCCAGGACTTTTTGCGAGTGATTCAGGATTTGGGGATGACTGCGCTGGTCGAAGTCCATACCTTAGCTGAACTGGATCGGGTACTAAAGCTTGATGACATACGCTTGGTAGGAATTAACAACCGTAATCTAGAAGATTTTACGGTTGATATAGCAACTACACAGCAACTTTTGGCACAGCGGCAGCAACAATTGCAAAGCTTGAACATTACTTTCGTCAGCGAGTCTGGATTGTTCACACCTGCGGATTTATCCCTGGTGGCTGAAGCTGGTGTTCGTGCGGTTTTGGTAGGAGAGTCTTTAGTTAAACAAAGCGATGTAGAGCAAGCTGCTCGTAGTTTGCTAAAACTCGATACCCTTAAAAAATAAGGGGATATAGGGAGATGGGGAGCCAGCTGGTTTTGCTGGCACCTCTGCTCCCCAAAGGTATCTCTTACCGAAATGCATTGAGGTTGTGATATGAAAGCGATGGTGATAACAAACTTCGGAGATCCAGAAGTCTTTGCAGAACGCGAGGTTGATAAACCGAAACCAAGTAAAAACGAAGTTTTAGTCAAGGTTTATGCAACCTCAGTCAACCCAGCCGACTGTGGGATGCGTCAAGGATTTTTTGGACCAAAAGTTAAATTACCTGCGATTCTCGGCTTTGACGTTTCAGGTGTCGTTGAAACAGTTGGCGAAAATGTCAGAGATTTTCAAGTGGGTGACGAAGTTTATTACGCCATAGCACATTCGGAAGGTGGCGGTGCTAATGCAGAGTATAATGTAGCAAATGAATCGATAGTTGCCAAAAAGCCCGCAAATATAACTCATCAAGAAGCGGCTAGCGTCCCTGTGGCAGGGGGTACGGCGTGGGCTGCACTCATTACCAAGGCAAATATCAAAATTGGTGAAACTGTCTTGATTCATGGCGGTGCAGGCGGTGTAGGCTCGTTTGCTATCCAAATCGCTAAAGCGGCGGGCGCTTACGTTTACACAACCTGCGGCAGCTACGATACCGAGTTTGTAAAGTCTATCGGTGCAGACAGAGCGATTGATTACCGCAACGAAGACTTTATTAACATCATTATGCAGGAAACAGGCGGTGAAGGAGTTGATGTAACTTTTAGTACAGTTATTGGGGAAATTTTAGCAAAAAGTTTGATGGTAACAAAGGCTGAAGGACGCGCCGTTACTGTAACAGGTGTAACGGGTGACTTCAATCCCGCTATCTTCAAAAATATTACAGTTCACTTCGTACACTTAGACCAGACTCGCCCCAAGCTTGATGCCTTGAGAACCCTAATTGAACGGGGTCAAATCAAGCCCGTAGTCGGGATGACTTTTAAGCTCAATCAGGTGGGGGAAGCGCATAAAATGCTTGAGCAGGGTGGCAAGGGTGTGCGGGGGAAAATTGTTGTAAAAGTTGCATGAGTTGGCTTCTAGCAAGCGCAAACGCTGATTACTAACCGATTAACCATTTTTAGGTGAATTACCAGGATGACTTCTATTTCTGATTCGTTTCAATCTTTACGCGATCGCAAACAATGTGCTTTGATTCCCTTTATCACAGCTGGCGATCCTAACTTAGAAACTACCGCCGAAGCTTTACGCATCTTAGATCGCAATGGTGCTGACTTCATTGAGTTGGGCGTTCCCTACTCAGATCCTCTGGCAGATGGTCCTGTGATTCAAGCAGCAGCAACTCGCGCCTTGCAAAACGGAACAAAATTAGAGCAGGTTCTAGAAATGCTCAAAGATGTGGGTCCCAGCTTGAAAGCGCCGATAATTTTATTTACTTACTACAATCCAATATTGTACCGGGGTATTAAGTCATTTTTAGCAGAAATTGCTTCTGCTGGGGTAAAAGGGTTGGTAGTACCAGACTTACCTTTAGAAGAAGCAGAAGAATTAATACAAACCGCTGCAAGTTTTGGTATTGCATTAATTTTGCTTGTAGCTCCTACCAGTTCTCAAGATAGAATTGAAGCGATCGCTCGGAAATCTCAGGGATTTATCTACCTGGTGAGTGTGACTGGCGTTACAGGTATCCGCACTCAAATCCAACACCGCGTCAAGGATCTGATCACGGAATTGCGAAGCGTTACTGATAAACCCATTGGTGTTGGCTTTGGTATCTCCGCACCAGAACAAGCACATCAGGTAATGGAATGGGGTGCAGATGCCGTGATTGTCGGTAGTGCCTTTGTCAAACGATTAGCTGATGGTAGTCCAGCCGAAGGACTGCAAGCTGTGGAAAAACTTTGTCAAGAACTGAAAGTAGCTATTACCCCTGCATCCCTTCAAAAGGTAGGTTCGGTTTAAATAATTCAAAATATGCCGTACCAGGATTAGCGAAATCATCGTGGGTGCAAATTACTCATTAAAAGTCATCTGGTTTAGAGCAATCGATGAAATTCCTGCGTATATTTTTGGCAACCTTAATCTTAATCTCTGGTATAGCTGTACTAAACCCAGTCCGGACACCAGCCTTTGACCATTATCGGATTGGTTACGAACACCGAAGACAGCAGATCGAAAACATAGGAATAGCAAATCAACGAGGCAAAAAAAATAAAAATCACTATTCTCTAATTGTCAGAAAGAATGTGGTTAACCTGACACCAGAGGAAAAACAAGATTATGTCAACGCGGTCAAGGCTTTAAAGAACACTTATACACGAGGCAGCAGTATTAGTGTGTATGACCAATTCGTTGCCGTCCATAAAGGGGCAATGAGTGTTGTGCGTCGGGACGAACTACAGCAAAAGTCTTCTGCTCAAGGAAATACTCCTAATGACCAACAAAGTCAAGGTATGGGCATGGGCATGGGTATAGGTACAGATATTGCTCACGGCGGTTCAGCATTTATGCCTTGGCATCGTGAGTTCATCCGCAGATTTGAAAAAGCCTTGCAAGCAGTTAACCCAAAAGTAACGCTTCCCTACTGGGATTGGACTGACCCTCAGGCGATCGCGGTAATCTTCCAAGATGACTTTTTCGGCTCAAATGGTCAAGGGGAAACCCACGACATTCCTGGTATAGGCAGCTTCCCAGGCGGTCCTGTTCAGGAAAGTGCTTTTTCCGAAGCAAATGGTTGGGTTCTAAACCCGGAACTAAACTCTGATGAGCAGGGAAAATCTTTAGGAACGTCACTTGTACGCTTTTTGCAAGTACCCCCAGCGAGTGATTATCCGATACCCAAGGCAGATATGGATAGCATCCTGAGACTCGACGATTATCAGATGTTTCGTCCTGCTTTAGAAGGATTTATTTCTGTAGATGAAAGTGGTAATGTTACCACAGGAGGTTTTGAACACAACTATATTCATGCTTTAGTTGGTGGGGCGGAAATTGACCCATCCACAATTCCTCCCGCATATAAGCCTTATGGTACTCTAAGCAATATTCCGAGTTCACCATACGATCCAGTGTTCTGGTTGCTTCATTCAAACGCAGATCGTCTCTGGGCTGAATGGCAAGATAACGGACACGCAGGTAGCGATTTCTATCCTGCCTCTGAGCAGCCTTATGGAAACAATCTAAATGATGCCATGTGGCCGTGGGATGCCGGGATATCTACTCCCGTAATTCCAAATTTAGAAAACCTATTATCTCTACTACCTGTTTTTTCGCCTGATGATATTGTTCGAGCTGTAGACGTTTTGGATTACAAAAAACTGGGCTACACCTACGATACCTTGAAAAAAACACCAGTCAGTGTGCGATAGATCAGTTTAGCTGCATTGGCTGTTATATTGTGTGCGAAAGAGCAAACAAAAACAGATTGGCAATTGGTGATTGGTAATTGTTAATTGGAAAGAATTAAATTTCCCGGCATTGCTGAATTGAAATATGAAAATAAAAAATCAGGTATCTTAAAACTCTTACTCTCTGCGCCTTTGCGCCTTTGCGTGAGGCTCATTCATATTCGAGTTCAGCAACGCCAATTTCCCAGTTCCCAGTTCCCAGTCCCTAGTCCCCAATTTCTACTCCCCACTACCCATTACCAATAGAGGATTTTAACCAGTGGTAAGCATTCCAGAAATCGAAGATATTACAATTTCCCAGGCGAGTACACTACCTGACTCCTTAGGCAGGTTTGGAAAATTCGGCGGTAAGTATGTCCCTGAAACCTTAATGCCTGCATTAAGTGAGTTGGAAACAGCTTATGAGCAATATCGTAATGATGAGAGTTTCCAAGAGGAGTTGCAAGGTTTACTGCGTGACTACGTAGGAAGACCTAGCCCCTTATATTTCGCTGAACGCCTGACGAAACACTACGCCCGACCTGATGGCACGGGACCGCAAATTTACTTAAAGCGTGAAGATTTAAATCATACAGGCGCTCACAAAATTAATAACGCTTTAGCTCAGGTGTTATTAGCCAAGCGCATGGGCAAGCAGCGGATTATTGCCGAAACCGGAGCAGGTCAGCATGGAGTTGCTACGGCAACCGTGTGTGCGCGTTTTGGTCTAAAATGCATAGTTTATATGGGCGTGCAGGATATGCAACGCCAAGCCCTGAACGTGTTTCGGATGCGGCTGATGGGGGCAGAAGTTAGTCCAGTGGAAGCTGGTACTGGAACTCTCAAGGATGCTACCTCAGAGGCAATTCGCGACTGGGTGACGAATGTAGAAACGACACACTACATCCTAGGTTCCGTTGCTGGTCCTCATCCCTACCCAATGCTGGTGCGTGACTTCCATGCAGTAATTGGTATAGAAACTCGCGTTCAAAGTCAGGAAAAATGGGCAGGAATACCGGATATCCTTCTGGCTTGCGTGGGTGGTGGTTCCAATGCGATCGGACTGTTCTGCGAATTTGTCAAAGAACCTTCTGTGCGCCTAATTGGAGTTGAGGCAGCGGGTGAAGGTGTGAATACAGAAAAACACGCGGCGACCTTGACAAAAGGACGAGTAGGTGTATTGCACGGTGCCATGAGCTACTTGCTGCAAGATGAGGATGGTCAGGTAGTTGAGGCGCATTCGATTAGTGCGGGATTGGATTATCCAGGCGTTGGTCCGGAACATAGTTATTTAAAAGATATTGGTCGCGCTGAATATTACAGTGTCACCGATAAGCAGGCTTTAGAAGCATTGCAAAGACTCTCGCAACTCGAAGGGATTATTCCAGCTTTGGAAACCGCTCATGCGATCGCCTATTTAGAAACTCTCTGTCCTCAGCTTGAGGGAAATCCCCGAATTGTCATTAATTGCTCAGGCAGAGGTGACAAGGATGTGCAAACTGTCGCTAAATTCCTTATTCCTTAGTTTTTTGTCGAATGCCTGTCACTCAAGAGCAATATGATCGCCACAACCGAAGCTCTACCTAACAACATCCCCGTCACTCCCGACTTGCAAACTTGGTCTGCTTTATTGCAACAGTTGCTCGACCGGCAATCGTTGACAGTTTCTCAATCTGCCGACTTGATGCGGGGTTGGCTTACAGATGCCATTCCCCCCGTACTAACGGGAGCGATTTTAGCGGCAATTCAAGCCAAAGGCGTATCCACAGAAGAATTGGTGGGGATGGCTGGTGTTTTGCAATCCCAATCATCGCCTACGGGCGGGGTTACCCCAGCCCTCCATCCCCTAATCGACACTTGCGGAACTGGCGGAGATGGAGCCTCAACTTTCAATATTTCCACTGCTGTCGCCTTCGTTGCCGCCGCTGCCGGAGTAAAAGTTGCCAAGCATGGCAATCGTTCAGCAACTAGCAAAACTGGTTCTGCGGATGTTTTGGAAGCTTTGGGTATAAATCTTAATGCCAGTGCGGAGAAAGTTCAAGCCGCAGTTGGCGAGGTAGGAATTACCTTTTTGTTTGCCCCTGGCTGGCATCCAGCACTCAAAGCAGTCGCCACTTTGCGAAAAACTTTGAAAGTGCGTACTATTTTTAACCTGCTCGGTCCATTGGTAAATCCGATGCGACCGACAGGGCAAATTATCGGCGTGAACGACCCGCTTTTACTAGAGGCGATCGCTCAAGCTTTATCACAACTCGGATGTCGGCAGGCGATCGCCGTCCACGGCAGAGAAAGGCTAGACGAGGCAGGTTTGGCAGACATCACTTACATGGCTGTACTCCAAAAGCAAAAAGTGCGCTGCATCATACTCAATCCGCAAGAATTGGGTTTAAGTCATGCTCCCACTGAAGCGTTAGCGGGTGGAGATGTCCGAGAAAACGCGGAAATCTTAAAAGCTGTTTTGCAAGGTAAAGGCACGCAGGCGCAGCAAGATGTAGTTGCTTTAAATACGGCTCTAGCACTGCAAGTTGGTGAAGTTTTTGATAGCGCGACAGATATTTTAGAAGGTTGCGTCCAAGGTGTTGCTCTTGCTAAAGAAGTTCTGCAAAGCGGTGCTGCTTGGACAAAGTTAGAACAACTAGCTGAATTTTTGCACTAACAACTATTAGCTAATAGCGCTAATAGCTGTTAGCTAATAATTGTTAGCCAGGTAGTGAACTATACAATACGGGGCTAGCAGATGATTGTAATAATGAAGAGTGGCACTCCTCAAGAGGAAATTACTCGCCTTAGCCAAGAGCTAAGTGACAGTTGGGGAGTAAAATTGGAAAAAAGCGTAGGTAAGCACAAAGTTGTCCTAGGGATGATTGGCGAAACTGCTAGCCTCGATCGCTTGCAGATTCAAAATACCAGCCCTTGGATTGAGGAAGTGTTGCGAGTGCAGCAACCTTTCAAACGAGTTAGCCGGGAATTCCGCTATGGGGAAGCTAGTGAGGTTGTTGTACCTACACCTAACGGTAGCGTCTCTTTCGGTGAAAACTATCCGATTGTGGTCGTAGCTGGACCCTGTTCCGTCGAGAATGAAGAGATGATTGTCGAGACAGCAAAGCGGGTGAAAGCAGCGGGAGCCAAGTTCATCCGTGGCGGAGCATACAAACCTCGCACGTCACCTTATGCATTTCAAGGACACGGTGAGAGTGCTTTAGGTTTGTTAGCAGCTGCTCGTGAAGCTACAGGTTTGGGTATCATTACAGAAGTTATGGATACTGCCGATTTAGCAGCAGTGGCGAGAGTAGCTGACGTGATCCAGGTGGGAGCGCGGAATATGCACAACTTCTCGTTGCTGAAAAAAGTCGGCGCTCAAGATAAGCCAGTGCTGCTGAAGCGTGGAATGTCCGCCACAATTGATGAGTGGCTGATGGCAGCAGAATATATCCTGGCTGGAGGAAATCCGAATGTGATTCTTTGTGAGCGGGGAATTAGAACCTTTGATGGCAAATATGCTCGCAATACCTTAGATTTGTCGGTTCTTCCCGTGTTGCGATCGCTCACCCATCTACCAATTATGATTGACCCCAGTCACGGTACAGGTAGATCTGAGTACGTTGCACCGATGGCGAAAGCAGCGATCGCCGCTGGTGCAGATGCTTTAATGATTGAAGTTCACCCGAATCCGGCTAAAGCGCTATCTGATGGACCCCAATCCCTCACTCCTGATAAATTTGACATCTTGGCTGAGGAAATGGCAGTAATTGGCAAAGTTGTCGGTCGCTGGGAGCAATCGGCATTGCTAGCTTCTGTTTAGTTACAGATTTGGCGCATGAGTATCGGATGTATACCATGCGCCAAAAGACAACAATTACTGGGAGTTAAAAAGTTATTTTATACCTAAAATTATTCAATTTTTCCGGCAGAATTATTCAAGGAAAATATAAAGAATTGACAGATATATCAAAGTAATTTTCATTGATATAGCCATAAAAATTGACTAAAATGTTTGGTGAAAGAAGCGTTGAGTAAAGCTTAAATTTAGTTATCAAAATGTAGAGTAAACAACTCTATATGTCTACCCACCAAGCTCACTACGCGAATAGCTAATAACTAGCTTGAGCAATAAAGCAACACAAAAAGAAAGTAGTGAAGCTGGTTGAACTTAGTTTATTTAATCTTCCTGCGCTGACGAAGTTTTTGTCCAAAAAATAAGAGGATTATTCCTAATGGCAGATTCTAATTTCAACTCCCTTACTAGCAACCCCCTTGATGGTGGTAGCTCAACGGGTGGCAATATCATTGGTGGCGGTTCCAATACTTTTGATGACACTAGCACCTCATATCAAGGTAGAAGCAGTTCATCGACTGATGGTGGCAGCAGCTCCTCTGCTGGCGGACTGCTTCGGGATTCACCCTTTGGTGCCTTGTACAATATTCCAGGTGCAAGCGAAAGCGACATATTGAACGGTTTTGCTTCTGCCACTGCTGGTAATAACGCGGGTGGTTTCGGTGGTGCCCCAAGTGGCGGTGGTGCCCCAAGTGGCGGTGACGCCGCGTATGGCGGTAATCCCTTTGCTAACTTTGGCAACCCGCGTGCTGAAGGCAACGTGTTCACTGGTGGTACCAACCCCTGGGCTAGTACTGGCAGTTCCTCTGTAGGTGGCGGTAGCGGTGGTGGCATTTCGGCTCAGTCTCCTGGTGATAGCACCTCCACTGTTGGTGGCGGCGGTGGCGGTAGCACCTCCTCTGTTGGTGGTGGCGGTAGCGGCAACCCGTTTGCAGGTGGCGGTGAGGCTAGCGGTCTCAGCGACCCGTTTGCACCAGGAGGCGCGTTTGGCATCCCAACTGCTGGCAGTTTCGATGCTTCTAAATATGGCATCCCGACTGGTGGCAGCTTCGGTGGTGCAGGTGGCGGTGGCGCTATCCCCATTGAAGGTGGC
>CAXTNZ010000269.1:0-9117 GCA_964245695.1 uncultured bacterium
GCTGTTGCGCTGACAATTTGCAATGCTGGAAATTTTGGATAAAAGCCGAAAACTTTCCCGAACTCTTTCTCTCTCCGCCCCTTCCCCCTTCTTGCCTGAATCAGAAAATTAAAAGCCGATGGCGCTTATCATCCGGCAGGGTTCCTGATTTTTAAAGCCAGCAAAGTGGGGATCACAGTAGTAGCGTTTAGCCTGTCTTGAGTGGATGCTTACTTTGAAAACGACTTTGCACTACACTCCACTGGATGCATAACCAGATTCAAGCTAGAGAACTTATACGTTAAGTCATACATTTTCCTAGACGCGATCGCAAACACAACCCTTGCAAACTGTAATTTATAAACGATTGCGTTGGTTCCATAGCAGAGGCACATAGTCAAGGCAGCCTTGCAAGCACTTCGTGCGAGAGTGGCTCGTTACGAGAAGACGATTTTGCACAACAGTCATGCCTACAGGATTTGTATGAAAATACTCGTAACTGGAACTGAAGGTTATATCGGCTCGTTATTAGCGCCAATCTTGATGCAACACGGACATGAAGTCATCGGAGTTGACACAGGATTTTATAAAGTTGGCTGGCTGTACAACGGTACCGAACTAACCGCCAAAACCCTGAACAAAGACATCCGCCACATAACTAGTGAAGATTTACAAGGTGTGGAGGCAGTTGTTCATCTGGCTGAACTTTCCAACGATCCCGCCGGACAACTAGCTCCGAATGTGACTTACGACATTAATCATCAAGGTTCGCTTCGTCTTGCAGAACTAGCCAAAGCAAGTGGTGTGCGGCGCTTTGTCTACACTTCTTCGTGCAGTGTCTATGGCGTTGCGAGTGAGGACTATGTAACCGAAGAGTCGAAAGTTAATCCCCAAACGGCTTATGCAGAATGCAAAACCTTGGTAGAGCGAGATGTCAAGTTATTAACTGATGATAGTTTCTCTCCTACCTTTTTGCGGAATGCTACGGCTTACGGCGCATCTCCCAGAATGCGCTTTGATATTGTTTTAAATAACCTGGCTGGGTTAGCATGGACTACCAAAGAAATCAAGATGACGAGCGACGGTACACCTTGGCGTCCGTTGGTTCATCTGCTTGACATTTGCAAAGCAATTGTTTGCACCCTCGAAGCAGAGCGCAGCATTGTTCACAACCAAATCTTCAACGTGGGTGACACTGCTAGCAACTATCAAGTCAAAGAAATTGCGGAAATTGTCGCTAAAGTCTTCACTGGATGCAAGCTTTCCTTTGGGGATAGTGGTGCAGACAACCGCAGCTATCGGGTTTCTTTCGACAAGATTAACAATACACTACCCGGATTTAAGTGTGAGTGGAATGCAGCTAGAGGTGCTGAGCAGTTTTTCGATTTGTTTAGTTCTATCGATATGTCAGAATCCACTTTTTTATTTAGAGGATTCACTCGCTTGAAGCAGTTGGAGTATCTGATTCGCACTCAGCAAATTGATTCAAATTTCTTCTGGAACAAGTAATGCTAATCACAGAAACTTCACTTAAAGGCGCATTTTTAATTGATATAGAGCAACACCAAGATACTCGTGGCTTTTTTGCTCGTACTTTCTGCCAAAAGGAATTTAGCGATCGCGGTTTAAAGCCAACAATTGCCCAATGCAACGTAGCTTTCAACTACAAAAAGGGTACTCTACGGGGTATGCATTATCAAGTTGCACCCGCAACCGAAGTAAAGTTGGTTCGCTGCACTCATGGCGCTATCTACGATGTCATCATCGATTTGCGCCCGGAATCCCCTACATACAAGTTACACATTGGCGTTGAACTAACTGCTGAGAACCATAGAGCGCTGTACGTACCTGAAATGTTTGCTCATGGCTACCAAACACTAACTGATGACGCAGAGGTTGTGTATCAAATGAGTGAATTTTACGCGCCAGACTATCAGCGTGGTTTGCGCTATGACGATCCAGCCTTTGGGATTGAATGGGCTTTACCTATAAGTGAAATTTCCGAGAAAGATACCAGCTGGTCGCCTTTTGAATCTATTGTATCTACGCAAAGCCAACTAGTATAAACTATTTACCTTCTAAAAGTAAATTCCATCTCGCTTCTTTTCTTTACTCTGCGCTCTCTGCGTCGCGCCAGTCGCTACAACGCTCGTGACCTCCGCAACGCGCTGGCTTCTCTGCGGTTTGTTAAAAAGTAAATTTCACAACTCAAACCGACTAATATCAAGACACTTACCAAAGCTAATAAATGACTAAAACAACTTTCAAAGCTGATGTACAGAATGATACAACCATGAATCATTGTTCTTGTCGATTCTGTGGGTCAAGATTAAAGCACACCTTTGTTGATTTGGGAATGTCACCGCTTTGTGAAAGCTACGTAACACGCGAACAGCTAAACGAAATGGAACCGTTCTATCCGCTACACGTATTTGTGTGCGATCGCTGTTTTTTAGTTCAACTTCAGGAATATGTAAGTCCACAAGATATCTTTAGCCACTACGCTTACTTTTCGTCTTATTCTGAGAGTTGGCTACAACACGCCAAGAGTTATACCGAAAAGGTAATATCTCGCTTTGGATTGCACTCCTCAAGTCAAGTAGTAGAAATAGCTAGTAACGATGGTTACTTATTGCAATATTTTGTATCAAAAAAAATACCTGTGTTGGGCATAGAACCAGCAGCTAATGTTGCTGAGGTAGCGATAAAAAAAGGCATTTCCACAGTTGTAAAATTCTTTGGAGAAAACACAGCGAATGAATTAGCTGCTGACGGTAAGCAAGCGGATTTATTAGTAGCTAACAATGTACTTGCTCACGTACCTGATATCAAAGATTTTGTAGCAGGCGCTAAAATTTTACTCAAACCTCAAGGTATCATTACTATGGAGTTTCCCCATTTAATGCGACTGATGGAGGGAAACCAGTTTGACACTATTTATCACGAACACTTTTCTTACTTGTCTTTACTCACAGTTGAGAAGATTTTTGCTGCTCACGGTTTAACTATCTTTGATGTAGAAGAACTATCAACTCATGGTGGTTCTCTGAGAATTTATGCAAGACAAGCAGAAGATAGTTCTAAACCTATAACTCAGCAGGTAAGCGAACTAAAAGCAAGGGAAGAAGCTGCGGGATTTAATAACCTAAAACATTATTTTACCTTTGCTGAAAAGGTGAAAGAAACAAAGTTCAACCTTTTGGAATTTTTAATTTCAGCTAAACGACAAGGAAAATCAATTGCTGGTTATGGCGCTCCAGGTAAAGGTAATACCCTTTTAAATTATTGTGGAATTAGAGAAGATTTCATTGATTACACCGTAGACCGTAATCCATTCAAACAAGGTAAATTTCTACCAGGAACTCATATACCAATCTTTCATCAACAAAAGATTCAAGAAACAAAGCCAGACTATCTGTTGATTTTACCTTGGAACCTCAAAAACGAAATAATGTCCCAGATGTCGTATGTACGTGATTGGGGTTGTAAATTTGTCGTGCCGATTCCTGAAGTTAATGTCTATTCTTGAGCCAGCTATAAAGCAACTGAAGTTTACTTGAAATTTAATAAGAGTAAAAAAGGAAATTCCCATGAAAGTAGTTTTATTTTGCGGTGGTTTAGGAACCAGGTTAAGAGAATTTTTTCTCAACGTTCCTAAGCCTATGGTTAATATTGGCTACAGACCTATACTGTGGCATGTTATGAAATATTATGCCCACTACGGACATAAAGATTTTATTTTGTGTCTTGGTTATAAAGCAGACGCAATCAAAAATTATTTTCTCAATTACGATGAGTGTGTCTCCAATGATTTTACCTTACTGGAGGGCGGCAAAAAAATCCAACTTGTAAGTAGTGATATTGAAGATTGGAAAATTACTTTTGTCGATACAGGTTTAAATTCAAATATTGGTCAAAGATTCAAGGCTGTAGAAGAATATTTAGAAGGAGAAGAAGTATTTCTAGCTAATTATAGTGATGGCTTAACAGATTTGCACCTGCCTGACATAATTGAAGACTTTTATAGACAGAATAAAATAGCTAGCTTTCTGTGTGTAAAACCCTCGCAAAGTTTCCATTTAGTTTCAATGCAAGAAAATGGTTGTGTAACTGATATCCAAGAGGTGAAACAAGCCGGTATTCGGATAAATGGAGGTTTCTTTGTATTTAAAAAAGATATATTTAAATATATCGAATCAGGAGAAGAATTGGTAGTGGAACCATTTCAAAGATTAATTAAATTACAACAGCTAGTTGCTTATAAATACGATGGCTTTTGGGGGTGCATGGATACCTTTAAAGAACAACAGCAATTAGATGATATGTATTGTCAAGGTAAGGCTCCTTGGGCAGTATGGAAGTGTCTTGAAAACCACCCTAAATCTATGGAATATAGTCGGATTCACCATGTTGCTAATGATTATATCCCAGCAAATTTGGCTAAAGGATAAATATCAATGTACTTTGCAGTGGATATCTACTGAGGATATCCACTGTAATTACTAGAGTTCTTGCAAAAGTATGATTAATACATATTTAGAACCACAGATGCACACACATTAACACAGATAAATTATCTGTGCGTATCTGTGTTAATCTGTGGGTTCATTTTCATAAATTTGAATGCACTCTTGTTTACTGTTTTAAGAAACTATATCAGATAAAGTATTCCCTATTACAAAATCACCAATATGCTTAAATTCAACTTTGAAGAAAAAAAAGACTCAACTTATAAAGTTTTGTGTTTAGGAGCGCATTGCGATGATATAGAAATTGGTTGTGGAGGTACTATCTTAAAATTGATAGAAACTTACCCGAATATTATGTTTGATTGGGTTGTCTTTAGTTCAAACTTACAAAGAGAAAAGGAAGCTTATAACAGCGCCATTAGATTTTTAGAAAATGCTCAACAAAAAAAAATAGTAATCAAACAATTTAAAGATGGATTTTTTCCTTTCATTGGAAGTGAAATCAAACTTTTTTTTGAGCAATTAAAGCAAGATTATAATCCCGATTTAATTTTTACTCATTCTCGTCACGACCTGCATCAAGACCATCGCTTAATTTCTGATTTGACTTGGAATACATTTAGAAATCATTTAATCCTAGAATATGAAATACCTAAGTATGATGGAGATTTAGGAAATCCAAACTTTTTTGTGCATCTAGAACAGAAAAATTGTCTTGACAAGATTAACTATATTATTGACAGCTTTCCATCGCAAAATAACAAACAATGGTTTACAGAAGAAACATTTCTATCAATTCTAAGACTGCGAGGAGTTGAATCCAATGCACCCAATAAATATGCTGAAGCTTTTTATTGTCGCAAAGTAGTTTTTTAGATTATTAAAATAAGTAAGTGGGCGAAATTAAACCTAAAATACTGTCTTGATTGGTAGTGAGCGGTTTACCGCTCATCTCAAAGGTTTTAAGGGCTGAAGCCCTTACTACAGTAGAGCGCGTTTATTTATGCTCATCTACTTAGCAAGTTCACTATATTTAGCAATTAACTATTTACCTAAAAGGTGAAAAACGTGAATATAACTGATATTACGCAAAGGCTTAACCCAGATGAAGTTAGCCATCAGATGTACAATTTAATAACACAATTATATCCTATTTGCCGTAGTATTACTGGTAATGGTTTTCGAGAAACGCTGGATTTGATTAAAAAGCATATTGAATTAACTCAGCATGAAGTTCCAACTGGTACTCAAGTCTTTGATTGGACAGTGCCTAAAGAGTGGAATATCAAAGATGCATATGTTAAGAATTCCAAAGGCGAAAGAATTATAGACTTTAATAAATCAAACTTGCATGTTGTCAATTACAGCGTGCCTGTTAAGCAAAAGATGCCTTTAGAGGAATTAAAGCAACATCTGTTTACACTAAGCGATCGCCCTGATTGGATTCCTTATCGAACTTCATATTACAAAGAAAGCTGGGGCTTTTGTCTAAGTCACAAACAATTCTTGGAACTACAGGACGAAGAGTATGAGGTGTGCATCGATTCTTCCCTAGAGGACGGTCATCTGACCTATGGCGAGTATTACCTCAAAGGAGAGAAACCAGACGAAGTCCTGATTTCATGCCATGCCTGCCATCCATCACTTTCTAATGATAATCTCTCTGGTATTGCGCTGGCAACATTCCTAGCAAAATATCTCAGTCAAATAAATCTTTCGTACTCTTATCGATTTATCTTCATTCCTGGAACTATCGGTTCGATCACTTGGCTTTGTTTAAATGAAAATCAGGTTCACAAGATTAAACACGGTTTAGTTTTAACTTGTCTAGGTGATCCGGGTAAGTCTACTTATAAAAAAAGCCGTCGAGGTGATGCGGAAATCGACAAAGCCGTTACTCATGTCTTAAAGCATTCTGGGAAAGATTATGAAATCATAGATTTCTTTCCTTATGGCTATGACGAACGGCAGTTTTGTTCACCAGGATTTAACTTACCTATGGGTTGTTTCATGAGAACACCGCATAGCTGTTATCCAGAATATCATACATCAGCAGACAATTTGGATTTTGTCCAACCCCAATACCTTGCCGATTCATTCTCCAAGTGTTTATCGGTTTTGCATATACTAGAAAACAATAAAAAATACTTAAACCAAAATCCAAAATGTGAGCCGCAGTTGGGTAAAAGGGGTTTATACGGCGCTATTGGTGGACAATCAGATACAAAAATGAGGGAGATGGCAATGTTGTGGGTTTTGAATTTGTCTGACGGCAACCATACTTTGCTGGATATTGCAGATAGATCAGGGATGAGTTTTGATTCTATCAATCAGGCAGCAGATGCACTGCTAGAACACGATTTATTATAGTCGGGTAAAAAGAGAAGTTGCACAGCGAGCAAGTCATACAATTGCTGTTCGCATTGTTTAGTGATGTTCTGTTTGTGAAACTAAAGGCAATTTATCATAACTGCTTTTCTCGTCCACAAAAAAAATCAGTAATTATGAATATTTCTTAAATTGGAATTTATCTCAAGTGTAGTATTATCAGGCTTTTAGCAATATATCCTGCCAAACAAAACCGTAGGCGATCGCCTGCGGTTTTACCACTGCAACCAACAACCCCGACACGCAGCATTCACAAGCCTTGGTTGAGTTTATCTGTAAATTATTGATGCCATAAAAGTCGTAGCTGACAAGCTTAATCAGGAGAATCGCATCAGACGCAGATTTAGAACTTTATTCATTGGATGCGGTAAATTTAGCCATACTGATTCAGTTTGCTGTTGAAAAGGCGGTTAATAACCGCCTGTCAGACAACACAACAAACATATGAATTAATTCATCATGACAAAAGAGTGAATGTTTGTTTCACTGCATTATGCAATATCAAAATTGATACCATGTAATAATTGCATGGCTTTCCGCAGGAAGTGGGGGTAGTTTTGCGTCATTATCTGTTTTAGGCTAGACAATATTTAGTGGATGCAAAGTGCGCTCGGTTCTGCTCTAATTCCAGTTTTGGTAGACGAAATCGGTTTAACTTCTATTTATTTTCTGGCTTTAAGTAATGAATGATACATTTAATAACGCTCAAGAATGGCTAACTGTATTCGCCTATATCGCGTTCACGCTCTTCATTATGTGGTGCGTGTTCGCCACACAGAAGAAATGAAAAAAGATTTGGCGTTGCAGAGAGTGCGGGATGGATTAGGTAGGTAGTGGCACGAATTACTGTAAAATAATATATACTGCTTCTTTTACCCCCCATTACTCAGGGTGAGGGGAGAAAGCCGTCTCCCCGTAATCAAGTACAAGTGCCAAAATAAAAACTCAGAATTTAAAATTCTGTAAATCTTATACTAAAGCGGCTTACCGAGTTTATTTGCAATTTGTCGGTATGTCGGCTTTAGCCTGTCTTAACCAAAAGTTAACCTATCCTTACTGAAACCTTAACTTTTAGGTTGTTAACTAAATACTAATTCACTTTTTGCTGCAACATTTGAACCCCTCAAAGCTTGGACTTTAGGAGATTTGGGGGGGTTCTTTATTTAAGAGTGCTGATTTGAGCGGCTGAGGACTGCAAAAATGAGAGAGTGAACTAGGAAAATATTATGGATTGCGATCGCTCTATCCTAGATATAACCAACTCCTTCTTACTCGCAGAAGTTGTACCCAAGGCTAACGAAATAGACAGCAACCCAAATGCCCTGTTTCATGCACTCCGAGGTCTTGGGGAATTAGATTTACTAGCGCTACGGGTTCCGCAAGCGTGGGGGGGAAAAGATGTCAGTGAAGAAACTTATAGCAGCTTTCAAGAACTCATAGCCAGATATTCTGGTGCTTTAGCTTTTTTGCAAACTCAACACCAAAGCGCTGCGGGTATGCTAGTTGCTAGCAGTAACACCACTTTACAACAAGAATATCTCCCTTGTATGGGTAACGGTGAAGCTTTAGTTGGAGTCGGTTTTTCTCACTTGCGACGCCAAGGTGAACCTTCAACTTCAGCCATACCTGTGACGAGTGGATATCAGTTGGATGGAGTTGTACCTTGGGTGACGGGATGGGGTTTGTTTCAAGATTTTATTGTTGCTGCTACCCTACCTGATAAAAGTGCAGTTTTTGGTATCCTACCTTTTGTGGAAACATATCAAGACTCAGAAGGTGAGATAAAATTTACCACCCCAGCGCAACTTGCAGCAATGACATCAACCAATACAGTATCTGCAACCTTGACTCGCTGGTTTTTACCTCAAGAGCGTGTAGTTTTCATTAAACCACCTGGATGGATTCAGGAAAACGATAAAAATAACGTTTTGCGTGCAACTTTTTTAGCTACAGGATGCGCTTTTGCTGGTTTAGATATCATTGACGCAGCATCGAAGAGTAAATCACAGCCTTTTATCACCAAAGCTTTTGAATCTCTGTGGCAAGAACTTGCTAACTGTCGCACTCTCATAAGGCGATCGCAACAACAACGCATAGAAATAACCGAACGCTTGCAAATGCGAGCTTGGGCAATTGACTTAGCAACCAGAATCGCTCATGCAGCCGTTACCGTTTCCAGCGGTGCTGCTAATTATATACACCATCCAGCACAGCGTGTCTACCGTGAGGCGTTGGTATTTACAGTCACAGGTCAAACCACCGCAGTTATGGAAGCGACACT
>CAXTNZ010000270.1:0-3046 GCA_964245695.1 uncultured bacterium
GACGTAAGTTAAAGGCGGGGTGGGGTT
The DNA here is from genome assembly GCA_964245695.1 of uncultured bacterium. Classification (GTDB taxonomy): domain Bacteria; phylum Cyanobacteriota; class Cyanobacteriia; order Cyanobacteriales; family Nostocaceae; genus Hassallia. The sequence continues at coordinate 28 of CAXTNZ010000270.1, forward strand.
CTTCTTTTTGATTTATGCAAGAAGTCTAATTTATACGTCCCTAGTTACCGTTTAGCAATTCTTGGTATTTTGGTAGGACTAGCCTGCGATAGCAAATATCACGGTTTTGTTTTGGGAGTGGGGTTAATTGGTTTTTGTTTAACGAGTCCACGTCATCGCTGTGTTGTGCGATCGCCTTGGGCATGGCTAGGGTTAGGCTTATTTATCATCACCATCTCCCCAATTGTCTTTTGGAATATCCAGCATGATTGGGTGTCTTTTCGTTTTCAGTCAGAACGTGCAGTGCCTAGAAGCGGCTACAATCTGCTGAGTGTAATATCTGTCTTTTTTCTTGGGATAGCCTATTTATTTCCCTCCATAGGATTTCCGCTTTGGTGGGTGAGTTTGCGAGAAGCAGTAACTCGAATAACTCAAATTTTTTATCATAAATCACTAACTTCCAAAAGAGATTTAGACGCTTCGGTGCAATTGATTTTATGGGTGTCCCTACCGATAATTTTCGGGTTTACTTTCATAGGAGGATATCGGCAAATTTTGCCGGCTTGGACGATGCCAGGATTTTGGGGGACAACTTTACTATTAGGACAACAGGCAGTCATCTGGCAGGAGAAATCCAGACGTTCTGTGCGTCGATGGCTTTTAGGTTCGGGAATTGCAGTTAGCAGCATGTTACTTATTGTCCTGCTGCAAATAACAACAGGAATCATGCAAAAGCCTAGTCAATACGCTTTAATGGGAGGATTCTTGTCTCCCAAGGACGACCCCTCTACAGAACTAATTGATATTGGGCAACTGCGACGTGGTTTTGCTGAATCTCCTATCCTCAGTGCAGCGCTACACAACTCTAGCTTTATATTCACCAATCGCTATTATCTAGGTGGACCGATTGCGATGTCCCTTAAACCTCTAGCTGACACACCGATTACTTGCTTTGATATTGGCAAGGATCTGCGTGGCTTTGCTTTTTGGTCAAAACCTGGGCAATGGTTGGGAAAAGATGCGCTGTACATCACTACTGCCCCCTTTAATCTCAGAAAAGACTTAATGGCTAACTATCGAACTTACTTTAGCAGCCTGAGTGAGATTGAAACGATACCGATTCGACGAGGTGGGGTGGTTATCAACGTCGTTTATGTCTATCAAGCTAAGACACTCTTAAAGCCCTATCCCCGCTCTTACGGGATTTGAGAAGTTGTGGTGCAAAAACCTAATTTTATATTTTTCCAAAAAGGAAGTTCAGCAATTATGAAAAAAGTGAGAATACATGCAATACGGTTCGGATAAGGTTTTTTGATGAAAATTATAGATCGCCAAGACGCGATAAATCGCCGTCTTTACAATAATCAGTCCTTTGTAGAGACGGCGATTTATCGCGTCTCTTGCCTTAACACCAAGCGTATTGGGAATACATGAGTTTGTACATTTTCTTTTTGCCAAAATATAGAAATGGCTAAGGACAAGTTTCATGATGCCGTCAAAAATGGCTTAATTAAGGAAGGGTGGATTATCACAAATGACCCTCTGTTTCTGCAATTTGGAGGTGTAGATTTATTTGTTGATTTGGGTGCAGAAAAAATGATTGCTGCCCAAAAATAAAATCAAAAAATAGCTGTTGAGATAAAAAATTTTCTCGGCTACTCAGTAATTTACGATTTTCATCAAGCAGTTGGTCAGGTGATGAATTATCGCTTAATTTTGCAACAGGAAGAACCGGAGAGGGTTCTATATCTCGCGGTTCCTATTGATATTTATGAAACTTTTTTTAAGTTAGAATTTACTCAACTGGCTATTGCTAACTATCAATTTAAACTCATTGTCTACGATACCGAGCAGGAGGGAATAGTTCAATGGATAAGTTAGAGCAGTATCAAAATTATATTGAAGATTTATTAAAAGAGTATAGTCAATTTAAGCCATCTTATGGAGATGTGGAAGTACAGTTAGTTTTTGATAGGGAACACAAGCACTATCAATTAATGACATTTGGGTGGAATGGAAACAAGCGCATCCACGGGATGATGCTGCATCTCAATATTAAAAATGGAAAAATTTGGATTCAACATGATGGAACGGAACGGGGAATTGCTGGAGATTTGTTAGAGTTGGGAGTTCCTTATGAGGATATTGTGTTGGCATTTCAAGCACCCGCGAGAAGGAAGTATACGGATTTTGCTGTAAGTTAAGGTTGGTTAAGGAAATATCTGAAACTGTCTTAAAAAACAAGGATTTGGGGTTTTTGATGGGTATAGCCAAAGCCCTATCTCCGCTCTTACAAGGTTTGAGGGGTTGTGTTGCAAAAACCTAATTTCATATTTTTAAGGAATGAGCGCAAAAATAGAGGTTGATAATGTGGAGAAAAGTACGGATAATACATCAAAGTAGTCAAAAATTTGCCCAAATAACTCAGGTTAACAGAGATAGCTAGAAACCAGATTTAGATATATGCGCTCGCCACATCTCAAGGCGCGATCGCCTAAATCCACAATATCCCAAATAGCGATCGCTAATCACAAAATCTCTATGCGCGTTGGCGTAGCCCGCCGCAGGCATCGCCAAAAAGTGATGATCTAGCATTTTTCCCTAATCAGTTAAGATAATCTTCATCAATCTTCTTTCCTTTTAGCCTTTTCCTTGGAATTATGACGCAGGATGAGTTATTGGTACTGATAGATCGTGCTGTGGCTGAGGGTTGGCAAGAGTTAGACTTGTCGGGGCAAGAGTTGACTGAGTTACCTGTAGAAATTGGTAAATTGAAGCAGCTTGAGTCTTTGATTTTGGGAAAGAAGATTGAAGGTTATGAAGAAGTAGGAGACCGCTATCTCGAAAAGGTTTCGGGCAACAATTTAAAAACGCTTCCACTCGAACTATTGGGTTTGCCTAATTTGCGTAAGTTGGATATTAGTGGCAATCCTTTAGAGAGCATTCCCGATGTGGTAACGCAAATACTACATTTAGAGGAACTTATCCTAATTCGAGTACAGCTAACTGAAATACCTGATGCGATCGCTAAATTAACCAA
>CAXTNZ010000270.1:3146-9035 GCA_964245695.1 uncultured bacterium
CAACCAAATTACCCAGATTCCAGAGGCGATCAAAAGTTTGCCGAAATTGAAAAAACTAGATTTACGGGGAAATCCGCTTCCTATTTAACCAGAGATTTTAGGATCTTTTTATGAAGTTGGTTCAGTTGAACACACTTTCAATCACTTGCGATTACTCCGTAGCGGTGAAGTGAGTCCACTCAACGAAGCCAAACTTTTGCTCATCGGACAAGGCAGCGTCGGCAAAACATCCCTCATCAAGCGATTAATCCACAATAAATATGATAAAAATCAACCCCAAACCGACGGACTCAATGTGGAAACTTGGAAGGTGCAGGTCAATAACAAATACATCCGCCTCAATGTTTGGGACTTTGGCGGACAGGAAATTTATCATGCCACCCATCAGTTTTTTCTGACTAAGCGCAGCCTCTATCTCCTCGTTTGTAATTGTCGCACCAGCGAAGAAGAAAACCGCATCGAATATTGGCTGAAACTAATCGAAAGCTTCGGTGGACAGTCCCCCGTGATTATCGTTGGCAACAAAAAAGACGAACAACCCCTCGACATCAACCGCAAAGCATTACGCGAAAAATATCCCAACATCCAAGACATTATCGAAACCTCCTGCCAAGACAATATCGGCATTGATGAACTTCACAAGGCTATTTTGCAGCAAATCGCCAAACTCAAAGAAGTCTACGACCTTCTACCCCTCTCATGGTTTGAGGTTAAACAACAACTCGAATCCATGACTGAAGACTTTATCAGCTACGATCGCTATATCGGCATCTGCTACGAAAACAAGATTTCCGAAGAACAAAACCAAGAGCAACTGATCGACTTGCTGCATCGACTTGGCTTAGTTCTCAACTTCCGCGAGCATCCCATCCTCAAAGATACCAACGTCCTCAAACCCAACTGGGTGACAGAAGGCATTTACGCGCTCCTGAGCGATGAAAACCTCAAAACTAAAACCAAAGGCATTTTCACCCCCGCCGATCTCACCCGCATCCTCAATCCAGAGCGATACCCCACCAAGCGTCACAACTATCTCATTGGGCTGATGAAAGAATTTGAGCTTTGCTTTGAATTAGATTGTAAACCACCACAATCACAATTCCTGATTCCGGGACTTCTGCCCAAAGACCAACCAGACGAAACAAAACTCCAAGGTGAAACCCTGGAATTTCAATACCATTACAAAGTTCTCCCCGAAAGCATCATCTCCCGCTTCATCGTCATCACCCACGCAAAAATTCATAAGCAAATCTATTGGCGCAGTGGGGTAATGCTGCAATATCAAGAAAACAACGAAATCTACAACATCGCTCGGATCAAAGCCGATCCCGAAGACAAAAAAATCTTCATCACCATTAGCGGAAACCAAGAAACCCGCCGCTTATTTCTCGGCATTCTCCGCGATGTCTTCCAAAAAATCCACAAAAGTCTCCCCAATCTCGAAATCACCGAATGGGTTCCCGTCCCCAATCATCCCAAACACGATCCGCTCAAATACTCAGAACTACTCGGACTCGAAGCGATGGGAGAAACCCATAAAGTTATTGGTGAACTCAAGCTCAAACTCGATTTGCGTCAACTTTTAGATGGCTATGAAGACATACGTCAAAGAAAGTCAAAAGGCGAGCCAGAGAGCGATCGCTTTACAATTGTCAACAAGATTTATAATAACAACCACCAAGGAGAATATAAACCCATGACAGAAACCACCAGCAATTCCAAATTCAAATTTTGACAGGAGGATCAACTGGGGAGAGGATAGAGGTTTCTCAGCGAGAGCAGAAACACAGAAGCGACTTCAGACCTTGACTGGGAGTCGTGAAGTGCGTCTTGGTTCAATCATACGAAGCACGATCAAGCTTTCCTCTTACCCATTTGGGTGCTTCTCAGGTGTGGTATCAGTAACGGAATCGGGTGCAACGCGATGATCAGTCTATGAGCAGCTTCGCACAGCGATTCTCTCAAGCCTTAAGTTGCGGCTACTGTTTCATTCAAATGCAGTGCTAATCGAAAGGGGTTTCCAAGCTTCGAGTTCAGCTTTCATCGCGTCGAGCTTTTGCACAATCCCATTCGCTGAATCTTCGCCGAGCGCTAATCGCATAGGTGGATCGTCGCTTTCAACCACTTGAATCATCGCGGCAGCAGCTTTTGCTGGATCGCCGGGTTGGTTGCCATGCGATGACCGCATGACATCGATCATCTTGCCGCTGGTCTCAGCATAGTCTGTGATCGGATGCTTTGGCGTGACCATTGATGAACCAGCACCATTCGTCCGAAATGCTCCCGGTTCGATCAGCGTCACTTTGATGCCTAAGGGCTTGACTTCCTGTGCCAACGCTTCCGAAGCTCCTTCGAGCGCAAACTTGGTTGCACTATAGATCCCAAGTCCACTCAAAGAAGCCACACCAGCAAAAGAGGAAATATTGAGAATGTGACCACTGTGTTGCTCCCGCATGGTCGGTAGCACGGCACGAATCATGCTCAATGCACCAAAGAAATTCGTTTCAAATTGCCGTCTAATGTCGTCGTCGCTCAATTCTTCAATTGCGCCCATTGCAGGATAACCTGCATTGTTAACTAGGACATCAATGCGATCGTACTGATCCAATGCCGACTCGACCGCAGCTTGAACGTCTTGTAGATTCGTCACATCTAGACGAACCGGATGAATTGTCTCTGGGTATTGTTGAGCGAGATCATCCAGTTGTTCGGGTTTTCGAGCCGTGGCGACGACGCGATCGCCATGTTTGAGAACAGCCTCAACTAGCGATCGACCAAAGCCACTAGAGCTACCTGTAATCAACCAAACTTTAGCATCAGAATTTGTCATGATTTGTTCCTTGTGAATGTAGAGTGAGGTAAATGAAGGATTGGAAACGGCGATTGTCCGTCTTTTTGAGTTGCGATCGCTTTCCGCAGAACAGCAACGGCAGCATCAACGGAGTGAACCTTTGTACAGTCATGTTATGGCTCTTTGATATAGAAATTTAAGAATAGGGTATGTTGCCATTGTTTTCCTCTCTAATTAGGCAGATCGCTGAAGCTCAATACCAAGAGTTGGTATAACGAGACACTTGCAGCAATTCCAAATTCAAATTTTGACAGGAGGATCAACTGGGGAGAGGATAGAGGTTTCTCAGCGAGAGCAGAAACATGGAAACCCTGCCCCTCAGTTTTGCAGTGTTGCTGAACTACCTCTCTGTCGCGGTTCAACAGATTGCGGACCCGCGACAATCGAGCAATGCGACGCGCTACAAGCTGGGCGATGTGATTCTGGGCGCGTTTTCGGTGTTCTTCATGCAATGTCAGTCGTTTCTCGAACATCTGCGGCAGATGCAAAGTCGGCGCGGCAAAGACAACGCCCAAAGTCTGTTTGGGATTGCCGAGATCCCGAACCATTGATCTTGATGATATAGAAGTAGAAATTCAAAAGCCAGAAAAAGAACGCAATTTACCCAAACTTAAAAAGCGTCTACTAGCTGCAATAGCTGCTGGTACTCTAGTCGCTGCCCTGATCGCAGGTATGACAGACTTTACAAACAATGTTCTGGAAATAGGTCAGAAAGTAGGCATAGAACTAAAGCTTCCCCCTGTTAAATAGACTTTTTTCACTCCAGTGATCGCTATTCATCAATAACTTTTAGGCGATCGCGATGAAAATTGAACTAGCGATCGCAGGCAAAATTAATTAACCCTCTGATACTCACTTTTCACGTTTATTTACCAATGACGCGAAATCACGTCAAAATTGACCCACCCATCAAGCGATCGTAGCGATACTTCAACTCTTCTTTCATCAAATACCAACGCTCTAAAGTTGCATCTATTTCTATCACCTTCTCAGCTGCTTCCCGCGCTAACAATAACACTTCCTCATCTTCAACTAAACTAGCTAAAGTAAAATCTGGCACACCCGATTGACGAGTTCCTAACACTTCACCCGGACCGCGAAAACGCATATCCATTTCTGAGATGAAAAAGCCATCCTGGGACTGTTCCAAAACCTTCAGCCGCGCTTCTGCATCGGGGCTTCGCGAATTGCTCATCAACAAACAGTAGGATTGCGCTGCACCCCGACCGACACGTCCCCGCAATTGATGCAACTGAGATAAACCGAAGCGTTCCGCATTTTCAATGAGCATAACTGTAGCATTTGGGATGTCTACACCGACCTCAACGACGGTGGTAGAAACGAGAATTTGAGTTTGGCGATCGCGGAATTTACTAATTGCCTCATCCTTATCAGCCGAACTCATCCGTCCGTGCAACAATCCCACTGAAAACTCTGGAAAAATGCTTTCTTGTAGCTTTTGATGCTCCTCCACAGCCGATCGCAAATCCAATTTCTCTGATTCTTCCACTAGCGGCAAAACTACATAAATTTGCCTTCCCTGAGCGATTTCCCGGCGGATTAAATCGTAAGCTTGAGTACGTTCCTTACTAGTCAGCATTGTTGTCTGTATCTTCTGCCTTCCTGGTGGCAATTCATCAATCTGACTCACATCTAAATCTCCGTGTATCGTCAGCGCTAAGGTTCTCGGTATCGGCGTGGCTGTCATCGTTAATACATGAGGTTGTTCGCCTTTTTGCTGCAAACGCGCTCGTTGCTGCACTCCAAAGCGGTGCTGTTCATCTATTACCACCAAACCGAGCCGATGAAAGATTACTGGGTCTTGAATCAAGGCATGTGTTCCCACTAACAAAGGTAATTCACCCGTTGCTAGCTGCGCGTGAATTTGTCGCCGTTTTGCTACTTTTGTGGAACCTGTCAGTAATTCTACTGGTAAATGCAACAGATTAAACCAGCTAACTAACTTGCGATAATGTTGTTCTGATAAAACTTCTGTGGGAGCCATCAGTGCTGCTTGATAGCCAGATTGAATTGCGGCGATAATCGCAATTACCGCGACAACAGTTTTACCAGAACCGACATCACCTTGCACCAGACGATTCATCGGTGCAGGTTTTTGTAAGTCGTTGAGGATGTCGTTGACAACTCTGGTTTGAGCGCCGGTGAGTTTAAAAGGCAGTATTTTGTGGAATTGTTCGATTAACTCACCTTTGGGAGCGAGAATGGCACTTTTTTGAATCGCTCGTGCTTGATGCTGACGTTGCAGTAAACTTAGTTGCAAGTAGAAAAATTCATCGAAGACGAGACGACGACGGGCAACTTTGAGAGTATCGCTGTCTTTTGGGAAATGAATATTAGCGATCGCATCTTTCAATTCCATCAAATTATACTTCTGCCGCAAACCACTGGGCAACGGGTCTTTCATGTGTGCCGCAGCAGGCAAAGCCGCAATTACCGCGCTTCTGACCACATTCGCCGCCACACCCTCAGTTAACGTATAAATTGGCACTATGCGACCAATATTTAGAGACTCAATCGGATCTCCCGGTTGTGCCAAAACTTCTAATTCTGGATTATCCAGCGTCAAGCCGTATTTACCGCTTTTCACCAACCCACACGCTGCGATAATACTACCTTCTGCGTAACGACGCTTTAAAGTTTCCTGCCAACCGCGACTAGTAAAGCGCGTACCAGCAAAAAAGCGGCTAACTTTGATTTTGCCAGTATTGTCTTGCAACTGGATGTCTAAAATCATTAATTTCTTGTTGCGGGGGCTAACATAGCAGTTGCAACTCTTTACCTTTGCCACTATCGTCACAGTCTCACCCCCCTGCAACTCGCGGATACTCACTTGACGCGCATAATCAATATGGTCGCGGGGAAAGTAATACAGCAAGTCGCGCACAGTGTATAAACCAAGACGCTCCCCTAAAGCGATCGCTTTTCTAACTCCTATTTCTGGTAAATCGCTCAATTTTTGCTCGATTTTCGGCGCAAGTAGCCGACTCACCTCGGCGACGATAGGAGATGTATTGGGG
>CAXTNZ010000271.1:0-8974 GCA_964245695.1 uncultured bacterium
GGGGAAGCAGGAAGAGAAAATTCTTCCTCATCTCCCTCATCCCGAATCAACTTGGTACGAGTCGGCGACCCCAACCAAGCGATTAACTCCAGCTTTACCACAGCCGATCCAATTTATTTTCGGCAATTTTGCGAAGATTGTGAGGAGAAAGACAGACTGGTGACAATGTATCAAGCCGGTCGCAGTACCAGAATTATCATCGAAGCTGCGAACTTTGCTTTGGAATGGGTGAATAGTCTTTATAAAAAGGATTTATCTGAAGATAGTGCAAATGGTCACGTCTCGACAACGCCATTCCGTCCCCAAACAATTTACCCGGTTGAACTCAATCATCGCCAAGATGATGTTAATCCGCAACCAATGGGACGGGGACTGGAAATGTACACCCCCCGCGATATTCATCACACCGTAGAGTTACTCTCAAAGAGGGTGATCGAGTTATTTGCCGAAGATCCAACGAATATTCGTGCAGCAGTTTTAGTGCGGGAAAATCGCCAAGGACGCTGGCTGGCTGAGGCTCTTGCCCCTGTATGCAAAGAGCATAAAATTGTACTTTACGATGTGGGAGAACGCGATCGCCACTCTCATGTCCCAGAAGAAATTTTGGCACTACTGCAATTTTGCGATCGCCCCCATTCCCCCGATTACCTCAAAGCCTCATTAGAAGTATTGGTACAGCGCCAATTAATTCCCACCCAAGACCTTAACGCCCTCGCCAGTCTCCCAGAAGAATTTTTATATCCAGGTCCCCTTGCGCCACCCCAGACAGAACCTGTGCAAAAAGCCTCGCGCTTGTGTCGTACTTTACTTCGCGCTCGCTTAGAACTGCCGCTGTACCAGCTAATTTCCTTCATAGCCTTGGCGTTAAATTATGACCAAGCAGAACTTGCCACTGCGGATAAACTCGCAGAAAGGGTAAACCGACAAATAGCTGGTAATAGTTCGATGGGGGCGATGCTGGCTGCTTTAAGTGAAATCGTCAGTTCCGAACGGTTTGAACCTGTAGAAACAGAAAATGTAGAAGCGCGTTACACCCGTCCCGGTCAACTTACCATCATCACCATGCACAAGGCAAAAGGGCTGGATTGGGACTATGTTTTTCTTCCCTTTCTGCACGAAAACTTAATTCCTGGCAGATTTTGGGTTCCTCCCCAAAGGCAATTTTTAGGCGACTTTACTTTATCAGAAGTTGCTCGCGCCCAAATTCGCGCCGCCCTCCACGGTGAATTTAGCATACCCAGCGTCACCGCAGCTTGGGAGCAGGCAAAACACCTGAAGACTGCTGAAGAATACCGATTACTGTATGTTGCCATGACACGGGCAAAGCGCCTGTTGTGGATGTCTGCGGCGCAGAAAGCACCGTTTACTTGGAGTAAACCGGAAAATTTACAACAACAAGCCCCGTGTCCTGTTTTTCCAGCTTTAAAGCGCCAGTTTCCCGAATGTGTAGTTTCTCTGGTGACGATACCAAGTTGATGACCTTTTTTGAATTCAAAATTCAAAATTCAAAATTCAAAATGAAGAAAAGAAATAATTTTTAATTAATTAATTATGGGTGCAAGCCCCCACTGAATGAAATTCAGTGGTATAAGCGCAGAGCGGAGGCTACCGCCAACAAACAGTGGCGGGTACTTGCGAACACTGTTTGTTTTTTTTTGAATTTTGAATTTTGAATTTTGAATTGGAGCAAAGCGACTTGACTGTAGACTAATCTCTGCGCTTAATTAAAATTTTTTTTCGGCGTTGCACATTTATGGGATGAGAGTCTCACGCAAAGCCGCATTCGCCGTCAGGCGTTCGGTGCAGGGTAGATGCACTCGTAAAAACCGTGAAATCATCCCGCATTTATGCAACGCCTTTTTTTATTTTGTATTTTAAATGTTTGCGTTGCCAATCACCAGCGTTACTGAATTCAAATATGAATAGTGAAATGGTATTAGAGGTACAGCGATCCTACAAAAAAAACTCTTCTAAAAACGGGTAAAACTTATTTACCAGAAACTGAAACTTTTCTCCAATACAACCAGGAGAATTTATTTCATATCCTCTGCCATTTAACCAATTATAATTATTAGCTGGAGTATAAATTAAGTGAGCCATTCCTTCTTTGTAGTACCCTGATAAAATCAGAGTTTTAATTTTCGGGAAAAATCTCAATTTAAAATTTTCGGAAAAATGTCTTCCTTTGAAAGTCATTGATAAATTGTCATTTCCAATTTTGGGAGATAACAACTGAAACTGAGTTTTTGGCAGAACCAAAGCCGCATGAGCACTGCCAATTTTTTGAGATAACAACTGAAACTGAGTTTTTGGGAAAACCAAAGCCGCAATATTAGCAGCCTCCATCTGGAAATCTGGTTGTACAGTCTGGAAAACTTTCTTTGCGTCTGTATTAGACATAATTTTTTCCTTTGGTTATAGATTCAAAAGTAGTTCCCCTGAGACTGTGTACCATGCAATAGCTAAAACGAACATACAGTAAGATTTTCCCCAATAAAACTTCTTATCTATGAACTCATAGACAGAAATCGGATTATGCGCGTTCAGCCCTAGTGAGTTGCTGAAGCTTAGTTTAACTTGTTTGCTTTCCTTTTGTATTCCTCTATCTATCATAGTAACTTTTATCTATCTAAAGTATGAAATTTTGTTAAAACTTGATAACGATATCTTCCAGCTTCCCTAACAACCAGGTATGAGTACAACTAACGTTTATAAACCCGGTTTCTTAGCCTTTAGTCAGCAACCTGATAATTACTGAATTATTACTCCAGTCAGAAATAGGACTTATCCGAAAGTTACCCAGTTTCTATGAAAATACGCCGGTGAGCGCAACCAAATACCAGGAAGAAACCGGGTTTCTAGCTCTTGCGCGTGCGTAAGTGCTGAGAAAATAACATGGTCAAAGCTTGCCCTTGCTAACGCTAGACTCACCTAATATGAAGGTTCTTACCATGAGAAGCTTTGGGTAGTAAGCTGTCGCGCATCTAAGAACGCAAATTATTAAATTTTGTAAAAGTTATACAACTCTCTGCCAATTGCCCCATCTGTGTTGCCGGAGAAAATTAAATATCTCACAGCTTACTAGAAGGAGTTAAAGTAACAGAAGTGTGATGATATTCAAAGTAGACTTAATAGAACATGGTTTTTGATAAGGTCCAACCTTGGTTGCAGTCGTTTTTATCTCGTATTATATGAACACAAAAGCGAGTTTCTATTGACGCCACGCGGACTACGCTTATCTATTGGAGGTCTTAAAAAGCTTGTTTTGTATGGGTTTCAGTCGCAAATGACGGTGGTGACAGCGGAGGCTATGCTTTCCCCCAGTTGGCGCTGCTTAAGTAAAGCGTTTATCTTTCCTGCCTAAGAAATGCGCTTAATTATCAGTTCGTTGATTAGTTTACAATTTGAAATATAGTTCTATTCTTATCTTGGGGCATGATGCCCAATCTGTGCAGGCGATAAGCAAAGCTTAATCCTTCTCTTACGAGACGCACTCGCGTTCGGTTATCGCATAATTCATAGTTTGATTCAGCAACGCCCAATCCCTAATCCCCAATTCAAGCTTCAAACTGCATAAATCAACTTAGCTTAAATCTATTAAGAATTGCAGCCAGGTTGGCAGAAAGGCTCAAAGCAAATGATATCTTTTACCACGCTGCCATATACACAACTTCTTATAAATATGACGATCACACTGGAGGATTAGTTATGAACTCAAGCAACGATATCGAATACTTGTACTATCTGCCAAATGTTAGTCTAACTCTGAGGCTGATTCAACACCTGCACGCCAAACCCCAAATACCTGTTTTGTGTGTCACCCTAATTCATCAAATTGATGGCTGGTTAGTGCGAATCAAACTTAGAGGTGATATCACGCCCCAGGCGGATGGCGATTTTCGAGCTTTTTTAAATGAATTAGGAATTAACTACGAGCCACAAAAGCGCCTACAAATGGCACTTCGGAGTTTGGAATTAGGACAGTGCGCTGTTAACACGATGCGTCGCTACCAAGTAGCGATTGTCTCTCATGGGAACCCAAAGAAAGAAGAAATTGAGGCGTTCCGCCAAAATTATGTCAAAAAATTGGGCTACTGTCCAGAAACTCTGGTGTGAGTCAATCTTTTTGATGCCTAGTCATATTTTTTGTTAAATCCGTGCTTTTTGCATCGCTCTTTGGATATACTTTTTTTTGCCATTAGTATAAGCTTCGCGCGTTGCGTATAAATTACCTCAAATCCTAATATCATTTGGCTTTAAGGTGATACGTATGAATGTAACGCGCGTATAAGCTTTGCGATCGCTTTAGAAACTTGCAGCAAAATTTTGGTTGAAATCTGCATAGTGTTGCGTCTTTGGAGGCAACAATGTGAAACTGAACAGTACACCGTTAAAGTTTGTGGATCAGGCTAGCGGTAACAACTTGCTCTACAGTTATCACTAGTTCTCTTAAAGTCGGTGAGACAATGCGCTCATCATCCTTATATTGTTGAACTTGATATTGACCATCAATTAACTGGTAAACAAAAACTGAGGGTACTTTGGGATTACCGAGATAAGTCCGGGAAGCGATCGCTAGATAATCTACAATCCAATACTCAAGGATACCAAGCCGTTGATACTCGTCCAGCTTGTCAACGTAATCATCTTCCCAGTTAGTTGATACAACTTCCACAGCCAGTTGTATGGGTTCAGTCAAAGCGCCATATGCTAGTACATTTGAGTTCCACAAAGAAGCACTAACTACACCAACATCAGGGTTTCTACCTTGTTCTTCGCCATTCGCCGTTTTAGTTTTGAAGACTATATCCTTATCCACAATGTAATCTAGTCCCAAGCGATCAATTTCTCTGTCGAAATTTTTAACGAGATATCGCGCTACATTCTTATGCGCTCTAGTTGGCTCCACCTGTACAATCTCCCCATTCACAAGTTCATAGATACCATAGCCATCTGGGTACTGTGCGAGAAATTCCTCAAAAGTCAGCTTTGTAATTGTCGTAGCTTTCATAAAACTTCCGCGCCTTGATAGTTAGTTCAATTCATTTCTTTTAGCTTATAATTAGGGATCGTGTCGAATTAAAGCCAGTTTATGCCTAAACTAAAAACCCGTAAAGCAGCGGCGAAGCGATTTCGCGCTACCGGCACCGGTAAAATCGTGCGTCGCAAAGCTTTCAAAAATCACCTTCTACAGCACAAAACTGCTAACAAAAAGCGGAACCTGTCGAAAATGGCAGTTGTAGACGAACGCGACGAAGAAAATGTACGCTTGATGCTCCCCTATTTGTAAGTTGATCAGGATAAGAAATTATGACCAGAGTAAAACGCGGTAACGTTGCTCGCAAACGCCGCAAGAAAATTCTCAAACTAGCTAAAGGTTTTCGCGGTTCTCACTCAACTCTGTTTAGAACCGCTAATCAACAAGTGATGAAGGCGCTGCGGAGTGCTTATCGCGATCGCAAAAACCGCAAACGCGATTTCCGTCGTCTATGGATCACCCGCATCAACGCCGCAGCACGCCTACACGGCATGAGTTACAGCCAGTTGATCGGCAACCTCAAAAAAGCCAATATCGAACTCAATCGCAAAATGTTGGCGCAAATGGCAGTCTTAGATCCAGCTAGCTTCAGCAAAGTCGCTGAACTGGCAAGTCAAGCTAAAGGATAAAGGTGCAACGGATGAATAACGGATGTAACAGATGGAAAGTCATTAATCGGTTACATCTGGTATTATCCGCTACCATCTTGTTTATCTTGTTCTTTTTTTATGTAGACAAGCAAGTAATTGCAACTGCCGCAGAAATGCCTGAAATTCAGCGGCGGGGCTACTTAAATATTGCTGTTAAAAATAATTTACAGCCGCTAGGGTTTACGGATGCAAGCGGCAAATTGCAAGGATTGGAAATTGACTTAGCAAAAGCTTTGGCAAAAGACTTGTTAGGTAAAGCTGATGCTGTCAAATTTCAACCTGTAGCCAATGGCGATCGCCTAGCTGTAGTCTTAGAGAATAAAGTTGATCTCACCATCGCTAGAGTAACAGCAACTTCTTCACGCGCTCGCTTAGTTAGCTTCAGTGTACCTTACTATTTTGATGGTACAGTCTTAATTACCAAAGATGCTTCAGCGCAACGGCTTGTAGATTTTGCTAGACGAAAAATAGCCGTGCTGAAAAAGTCCAGCACCATTGCGGAAGTTAAATATTATATACCAAACGCTGAATTAGTGGGAGTGAATTCTTATGAAGAAGCGCGATCGCTCTTAGAAAAGAATAATTCTGATGCTTTTGCCGCAGATGCTAGCGTCCTCAGCGGTTGGGTACAACAATATCCTCAATATCGGCTACTACCAACTAAGCTATCAACAGAACCCTTATCTGTGGTAATGCCCAAGGGATTGCAATACGATGAATTGCGACAACGGGTGAATGAAGCGATCGCTCGCTACATAGTTCAAGGTTGGCTCAAAGAACGAGCTATGTATTGGAGATTACCATAATTTATTCTTATATTTATCAAAACTTAATAATTAAGCTTTATTATTAAAGAAAAAGTAAAGTTAGTAGAGTTTTATATATGTCACCAGTGATTATACTGGTAATATTCTCATTACGAGGTCTTGAAACAGTATAACGACTAGAAAAGCTGAGATATGCCTTTTTAGTATCTACTCAATAACTCTAGAACAACCCCAGCAATCACTGAAGTGTAATTTTCCGGAGATGAACTAGGGATTTTTTACTTGGTGCATCAGAACTGCATTTCGCGTAGGTTGCCGCAATTATGTTATATGAAATACAAAATAAAGCCAGAAAAACTACCTAATTCCCAGCAACCAGGGAGGCTGGATTTACTTGGCTGCTTTAGCAGGGTAGCAATTAAAGACCTGTTGCTCAAACCCCAGGATACGTTTGCGCCTCAGTCACACTTGCAAGCCGCCATCCGATGGCTGAAGCTTGCCCATGATAACAGTCCAGATGATGGAGTCAGTTGGGGGTATTCCCTCAAAGGTGGATGGCGACACTCATACCGCGAAACGTCTGGTTATATTGCCGACACATTTTTCGACTTAGCTAAATATACTCAGGACGAAGATGCTTTTCAACGAGCAGTTAGCATCTGCAAGTGGTTAGTTGAAATGCAAAACGACGATGGCTCCATTTCTGACTTGCGATACGGTTCTGAAGGTATTGTTTTTGATACAGGTCAAGTATTGCAGGGACTGATTCGCGCCTATGAAGAAACCCAAGACTTCTGCTTTCTCAAGGCATCTACAGCAGCCGGGGATTGGCTTGTCAGAGTTGCCGATGAAACAGGACGCTGGACGCGAAACACGCACTTGGGAGTCCCCCACGTTTACAACACCCGCGTAGCTTGGCTTTTGTTAAAGCTACATACCCTCAGTCCTGATCCAGAGCGAGAGAGAATTGCCAGAGCTAACTTAGATTGGGCATTAAGCCAGCAAAAGAATGGATGGTTTGAACAATGCGCCTTTAAACCAGGAATTCCTCCTTTTACTCATAATATAGCCTATGCGATTCGCGGTCTGTTAGAAGCAGGCTACTTGCTTAATGATAATAAATATATTGATGGAGCGATCGCCAGCGCAACAGCAATGATGCAGCATCTTCGCTCGGATGGCTTTATTCCCGGACAGATTGATGCCAAAGGTAAGCCTCACGGAAATTATTGTTGCCTGACTGGCAACTGTCAAATGGCAATCATTTGGTTAAAGCTTTTCCAACAAATTGGTGAACAGCAGTACTACCAATCCGCCAAAAGCAGCTTGCAATATGTTATGTCCTGTCAGGATATTCGCACCCCTGACCCCAACATTCAGGGAGGCATTAAAGGTTCTCAACCGATTTGGGGGGAATACACGCGGTTATCTTATCCAAACTGGGCAGCAAAGTTTTTTATTGATGGGTTACTCCTGTTACTAAGGTTACAACCATGAAGACACGAGAAATTTTCAACTTTAACTTCAACGAGCCGCCTCGGAATCATCCTCAAGCTCAGGTTAAAGCAAAAAAGAGAATACAGATTTTAAACAGCTCTTTTGATGCAGTAACCACAGAAGAAACCGTTGAGTGGGCGATGCAATTGATTCAAAAAAGGCAAAGAGGATATATCTGTACGGTGAATGTTGCCATCTTAATGATGATGCGTTCTAATGCGCGTCTAGCAAAGTTTATTGAGAAAGCAGCATTAATAGTAGCAGATGGTCAGCCAATTATTTGGGCTTCACGCTGGTTTTCCACGCCTTTGCCGCAACGAGTAGCTGGGGTTGACTTGATTGATGCTCTAGCAGCAGAAGCCGAACAGCGAGGACTGTGCATTTACTTACTGGGAGCAACTTCCCAAGTCATAGCCGCAGCAGTATCAAAATTGCAATCTAAGTATCCTAAACTCAAGATTTCTGGTTTTCATAACGGTTACTTCTCCGAGGTTCAAGCAGCTGAACGAGTAGAGGCGATTCGTCAAAGTGGCACGCAAATTCTCCTTGTGGGGATGGGAGTCCCCCGACAAGAATTCTTTCTTGAGCAAAATTGGGCAAACCTGGGTGTTAATCTTGCAGTTGGCGTTGGCGGTAGCTTTGAGATATTTGCCGGGACAAAGAAAAGGGCACCCCTGTGGATACAGGAAGTTGGACTAGAATGGCTCTATCGACTGCTTCAAGAGCCTGAAAGATTGTGGAAGCGTTATCTGGTAACGAATTCGCAGTTTATCTATCAATTGCTGCGAGCATTAATTAGCAGAACCAATAATAAAGATACAATTTGTAATCGGTAGGAACAATCAAGCAAGTTAGTGTAATTAAAGTTAAATATGTAAATTTTTGTAGAGAAAAGTCGATTTTTAACTTTTATCCCTTAAGTTTCTGTAACCTAATTAAATTGATGCAGGTTCACCTGTTGAAAATCTGTAACCTAGTAGTAGATATAAGTTTTAAGATAAATACGATAAAATATTAGTGTT
>CAXTNZ010000272.1:0-8922 GCA_964245695.1 uncultured bacterium
GTTACATGCTAATATACCAAGCTATAAATTTTTTTCAGTATTTTCAACAATTGATATTCGTTCATTATGAGATACAAATTTTATATAAACAATATTTTTGGCAATTAATTGATATTGGCAAAATAAATACTCAATTTTAGTGGTTATATTTTCGGCATAAATATAATTTATGGGTTAGGGTTTAATTTTAAATGTAATCCCAAGCGCGGACTTTGCTCCTACTAGCTTCACTGACGGTAGCAGCAGTACTATCAACTAGGTAAATGACAACAGCGCGGGTGCAACTATTAGCGCGACAATTTCACCCAGATTTATAAAAGAGTGAGATTCAGCACAGTAGTGCTGAATCTCATAACCGTAAACGTCGCTGTCACTTAGTAAAGATAATAAAACCCAGAATAAATTTACCGCAAAATCATCGCAATATTCAACCGACTTATCCTTGGTGTAGCAGGTTATTTAAAAGAATAAAGACCAATGAATGACCTTTCAAAAAAAGTGATTGAACCAGAGGAAATTGTCAACTTCCTCAAAAGTGAAATGAATTTGAAGCAAGTATGTGAAAAGATTTTCTTTCAAAGGGTGATATGCCAAGTGGCAGAGGAAAGAGGGATTACTGTTACGACACAAGAAATTGAGGCGGAAGCGGATCGCCAGCGCCGTGAAAAGCGTTTAGAGAAGGCTACAGATACGTTGGCATGGTTAGCAGATCAATTGGTTGGTTTGCATGATTGGGAAGTCGGAATCCGCAATCGCCTGCTGTCGCAAAAATTAGCTCAGACGCTGTTTGCTAAAGAAGTAGAAAAGTTTTTTCTACAAAATCGCCTAGGGTTTGAACAAGTTATCCTCTATCAAATCATTGTTTCTTATGAAAAACTAGCTCAAGAACTTTACTACCAAATTGAAGAAGGTGAAATCAGTTTTTATGATGCGGCTCACCTTTATGATATTAATGAAACACGCCGACAAAAGTGTGGTTACGAAGGAAAAATTTACCGTTGGGCTATGCAGCCAAATATAGCTGCTATTGTATTTACTACACCATCTAAGCAGTTGATAAAACCTCTGAAAACTGAGCAAGGTTATCATCTCTTTATGGTTGAAGAGTTAATCCCCGCCGAATTAACACCGGAAAGGTATCAAGAAATTCTCAATAATATGTTTCAGCAGTGGCTAACTGCTGAGCTAGACTATATGCTTCATTTCTCACAACTTGGAAAGTTGGGGAATGGCTAAATTTCCAGTTCTCGGTTCCAAACCAGAAGCAAGAATTATTTTTTTCATACTTTATATAGTATGCTTGTTTACCGATGTTCAATCTAGTTTTTTCATACTTAAGATAGATGCATAAAGACTAGTAAATTATACTTTTTCTGTAGCGGTAAAATTTAGGCTCGGAGAAATAAACTTTTCTTGCACCTAACTGTACAAACCCAGAGAAACTAAAAAGATATGCGAAGTCACTACCTTATTTTTATTGGCTTTGATCGCTAAATCAAGGGTTTTAGCTTTATATTGAGTTATTAAATAACATCAATTTTTCTTGGTGCAAGATGTGAGTTAAGAAATTTTGCATTCTTCAGTTGTTTCTCAAGCATAATATTTAATAAATTTTAATTTATTTTGTGTTTTTGTGTTTTTGGGTGTTGTGATGTTTCTTTTGTTATGGTTAGGATGTTATGTGATGTTATGTGATGTTATGGGACATGATGTGATTTGACGTGATGTGATGTGATGTGATAATCTTATGTGATGTGATTTTGTGTTTTATATGACTATTTAAAGTTTCTGTAAAGCTAAGATGATTTTACGTTAAAGATTTAATTTGATTTTTGATAAAACCTTGACTTAATCTCCCTAAATATACTATTACAAAGGAGGGATTAATCCATAGTCTGAGGATATGCCGCTTTCAGGTTGAAATTATCTGAAAAATAATTTGAGTCTCACAATCTGCTGATTATAAAAGAGCTAATGGTAGGCTAGTGCGACAAGTAGCTATTTTACTTAGACCTAGTGTAAGCGGCTTTTTACCGTCAATCAGTGGAACACTTTTAAAAGATTTTTGGTAATTAAACTTAACAATTAGAAATTTCTGGAGGTTAAGCTACCAACCTATATCCCAGAGTTTAGTAACATTCTCAAAATAAGAACTACAAGACTGCTCATGTGGGGGAGGGTAAAGAGCAGCTACTCGGCGCTCAAGCGATGTTGTAATCGTTAAACCCGCCCCTACAACTACTGTGATACTATACATTGTAAAAAAGTTTAAAAATATACCTTAAACCCAACGCAATGTTGTATCATACTTCAGCAGAGCCTATGTAATTATTTGTGTTGACGAATAAACTCTTCACTGGCTTTTGGTGCTTTATCAGACACTTACGTAGATCAGGGACGCAATAGCAATGTTTTCTGCATATTTTTTCAGGTTTGCTGATTACTGTTGGCAAAAAATCTACCGTCGCACCTTTATAGGAAAGTATTTAATGAAGATTATGCTTGATTGACTCGCATCAAAAAATCAGATGATGTGTCTGAGATTTTTTGATTGCCCAAGTCAAGCAGGCGAACCCCATTAGCGCCTCAGTCTGGGGAATCAAAATGAATAATTAACCGGGGAATAACCCCCCTTGACTCGCAAAACTCTAGGGGGGAAACGCCCGGTAGTTGCACATCATCTAACTGCTTAATCAGCCTTTTATGGCTAACTAACTATGCAGCTGTGAAACCTTGGCAGGATTTTAGCAACAGCTGCACCGGACGAATGCGCCCACATTTTTTTGACGGCAACTTGTAAGAATTATGACACACTATTTCAGTCAAGACAAGACTTTTGAGAGCTACGACAAGCGGGCTTGCAGCCCAAGGCTCTGCTCAATAAATTCCCAGATATGCAACCAGGATTCCATCCTCGGCTCAAAAGAATGTTACTGGCAGGTGTATAGTCAGCAAGCAATGTAACTTCTTTTGAGCCGAGTTTCTATAAATTAATTCATTCCTAAAGGTGAGCAGGTGTCAACCATGTTTTCCGAGCAACAGCTAGGTCAACAACTCACCCAAACCTTGGGTGAGACGCTTTCAGAAAGGGAACTTGATAGGTGCGTCAGAGCGGTGGAAATCGTGGAAGCACCAGTAGCAAAGCAGTTCTGGCTCGCAGCAGAGGCTCAAGCCGGAATTTATATAGTACTGGCGGGTAAAGTCAGACTGCTGGATAGTTCTGATAACTTAATCACCACCCTTTCAGTAGGGGCTTCGTTTGCTGAGTTGACTCTATTTCCCGAAGATGACTTTCTGCCTTACGTCGCCAGAGCTTCTCATAACTTAAAGCTTTGCTATGTCAAAGGTGAGCTGCTGCAAGCCTTATTCGACAAATATCCCAGTATTTGCGATCGCCTTTACCGACAAGCAGAACTGTGGGATTTGCTGCTTTCCTATTGCCAAAACTCGCAATTTCCTCGCAATCTATCTGTGCCTGGAATGCTCAAAGCTCTATCGCTATTTGAGCGGCATAATTTAGAGATTGGCTCACTGAGTGCAACACTATCCAAAGATACTAAGCTGTGGCTGCTGCGTCGGGGTCAACTGCTGCATACTGACGGTAGCTCCTTGACTCCAGGCAAGATCTATGCAGTTGACAAACGGGATAGTTGGCAGGCGATACAACCCACAATCGCTTACAGTCTGAGGAATTCTGATTGGCAAACAGCACTCGAACACTGGGAGCAACTGGCGGAATTTACTGGCTCTGATTCAAGTCAAGCCACCGTTGAACAGCGCGAAACGCCTCCTAGTAGGTCTCGACCAGAACGCGGCAATAACAGGAACATCATTCCATTTCCGCAGCGAGAACCTGCGCCAAAACAAAAGCACAACAAACAACTCCCTTACTTTCCCAGCCCAAAGGTAAGAGTGGGGCATTGGTGGGGACGCGTCACTAAGCAGTATCCCTTCTATGAACAACAAAGCGCCGCTGACTGTGGGGCAGCTTGTCTGGTAATGATTGGTCGCTATTGGGACAAGCGCTTTAGCGTTAATCGCCTGCGGGAGGTAGCCAACGTCAACCGCAGTGGGGCATCGCTGCGAGCTTTAGCCGCAGCGGCAGAAAGTTTCGGCTTTGCTAGCCGACCTGTGAAAGCCAGCTTCGAGAAATTCGCAGAACAACCCCTACCGGCGATCGCCCACTGGGAAGGCAAGCATTACATCGTCGTCTATGAAATAACCAAAAAACGAGTGATTGTCGGCGACCCCGCCATCGGTCAACGTAGCCTGACAAAAGCGGAATTTCTAGCTGGTTGGTCAGGTTATGCATTGTTATTGCAACCCACAGTAGAACTGAAAGATGCCGAGGAAGAGAGTACAGGTTTCTGGAAGTTTTTCTCGATAGTCAAACCGCACTGGAAAGTACTGCTGGAAGTCTTCATGGCTTCGGTGCTGCTTCAAATGTTTGGATTGGTCATGCCGCTATTCACCCAGCTGCTGTTAGACCGAGTGATTGTGCAGGGCAGCATTGCAACTTTAAACGCCGTGGGTTTAGGGATGCTAATTTTTGGTTTTTTCAGCATCGTGATGAACGCAGTGCGGCAATATCTGCTGGATCACACTGCGAACCGCGTCAGTGTAGCGCTGCTGGTGGGTTTTATTAAACATACCTTCCGCTTGCCCCTGTCGTACTTCGAGTCACGTTACGTCGGGGACATTGTTTCTCGCATCCAAGAAAATCAAAAAATTCAGCGCTTCCTGACTGGCGAAACACTCTCAGTCATTCTCGATTTGCTGACATTGGTGATTTATCTGGCAGTGATGTTCTGGTACAGCTGGCAGATGTCATTGCTCGTGCTGTTGATTGTGCCGTCATTTTTTATCCTGGCACTGGCAAGCACAAATATCTTGCGTCGCATGTCAAGAGAGATTTTTAATGCCGGAGCCGAGCAAAGCAGCTATCTGATTGAAGCCCTGACTGGAATTCGCTCTATCCGCTCAATGGCAATTGAGCAGACGGTGCGCTGGCGTTGGGAAGAATTGCTGAATACTTTGGTGAAAAAAGGCTTTGCAGCGCAGGTGATTGGCAACCGACTGCAAATTATTAGTGCCTCTATCAATATCTTGATGAATACGGGATTGCTGTGGTTTGGGGCATGGCAGGTGATTCACAACCAACTCTCCCTCGGACAATTAGTTGCTTTCAATATGTTATTGGGCAACGTCATCAGTCCTTTCCAGCGGCTGTCCGTGCTGTGGAATCAATTGCAGGAAATTATTATTTCCACCGAACGCATTAATGATGTTTTAGAAGCAGAACCAGAAGAAGACTTGCGCTCATTACCGCGCCAGTCGCTTCGCAGACTTCGAGGTCACATTCGCTTTGATAATGTGACTTTCCGCTATCACCCAGAAAGTCAAATTAACGTGCTGGAAAATATGAGCTTTGAAATCCAGCCAGAGCAAACTGTAGCACTGGTGGGGCGTAGCGGTTCTGGGAAAACAACCTTGTCTAAGTTGATTTTGGGTTTGTATCCTGCAACCGAGGGCAAAGTATTAATCGACGGTCATGATGTGACTAGTATTCAGTTGCGATCGCTGCGACAGCAAATTGGTGTTGTGGATCAAGATACCTTTTTGTTTGGCGGTACGATTCGGGAAAACATCAGTATTGCTCACCCAAAAGCGTCTCTAGAAGAAATTACGGAAGCGGCGCGACTAGCAGGCGCAGATGAATTTATTCAGCAACTACCAATGGGTTACGAAAGCCAAATTGGTGAAGGTGGCGGAATGCTATCTGGTGGACAACGCCAACGCCTGGCGATCGCCCGTGCGTTGCTAGGAAATCCCCGTTTATTAATTTTTGATGAAGCTACTAGTCACCTCGACGCTGAATCAGAACGTATCATTCAGAACAACCTCAAAACAATTCTCTCTGGACGCACAAGCGTGATAATCGCTCACCGCCTCTCCACCGTCCGCAACGCTGACTTGATTCTGGTTTTAGATCGCGGCTTGTTGGTCGAAAGCGGTACTCACGACGAATTAATTGCCAAAAAAGGTCATTACTACTACCTCAACCAACAACAATTCGCGCAAGTAGGTTGAATTTAGTCAATAGTCAATACTCAGGAGATATTTCCATCACTCAATTGCCCCATTTCTCTATCTCTCCATTTATGAAATAAAACTATGCCTATTTCATCTCGCAATTCATCTTCCGCGCTGCCGAAACCAAAGGCTGATGAGTATAAAAGTTACAACCATCCCCTGGAATTTGCGGAATCTACTACGCTAGAGGATCAAACAACCGCAGCAGATGAGGCAAACGATTGGTTTTACGGCACCGAAGAACTGCTAGACGCCTTACCACGCGTTTGGACTCGTTCTGTGTTGTATGTATTGGTTGGCTTTGCTGCGATCGGCTTACCTTGGGCGATGCTCTCCAAAGTCGATGAGACAGGAAGCGCCAGAGGACGTATAGAACCATTAGGCGCAACGCAAAAATTGGACTCTCAAGCGCCGGGAAGCGTCACTGCTGTGAGAGTAAAAGAAGGCGATAGCGTCAAAGCAGGGCAGGTTCTAGTCGAACTCGAGTCTGATGTACTGCGAACGGATCTCCAACAAACTGAGGCAAAGCTGGAAGGACAAAAAAATCAGCGGGCGCAACTCGAACTGCTCAAAAACCAACTACAGCTGGCGATTAACGTCACCGAGCAACAAAATAAATCACAACAATTAGAAAAAGTTGCCCAAGTAGAGCAGGCGCGACAGAATCTTGATGCTCTCAAGACTGTCTATAACATACAAAAAGAGGAAAAACTGGCTAAAGTCAACCAGGTACAGCAAGCACTTGATTCTAGCAAAGCGGCTTATAAGTTAGCAGAAGTTCGTTTAAAAGGTGCTCAGGAGAAAGTACCACGCTACAAAAGCGCTTTTGAGCAGGGTGCAATTTCACAAGATCGCTTTTTGGAAGTGGAACAGTTGACAAAAGAAAACTACGAAAACCTTGTGCAAGCTTCCTCCGATATTTCTCAGGCTCAGTCTAGCCTGCAAGAGCAAAAGAGCAGTTATCACAAAAGTATTCATCAAGCTCAGGCAGATATACAGCAAGCCGCTCTCCGCTTGCAAGAGCAGCAACGTAGTTATCAAAGCGTGGTGAACGCGGGTAAACTGGCTGTGCTGAAAACGACCGAACAGTTCAAAGACCTGCAATCACAAATTGCCGCCCTGCAAACACAAATCGTTCAAAGCAACAGCCAGATCGTATCCTTAAAGCTCCAGTTAGGGCAACGAGTGGTGCGATCGCCCGTTGATGGGGTGATTTTTGCCTTGCCCATCTCAAAGCCTGGAGCGGTGGTACAACCCGGTCAAATGATTGCCCAAATTGCACCCAAAAACACTGCCTTTATACTCAAAGCCCAGATGCCTATCCAGGATAGCGGTTTCTTGAAGCTGGGAATGCCAGTCAAAATCAAGTTTGATGCCTATCCGTTCCAAGATTATGGAGTTGTCCAAGGGCAGGTAAGTAGGATTGCACCAGATTCCAAAGTTAGTCAAACAACCTCTGGGAACATCGAAACCTTTGAGTTAGAAATCTCCCCCCAACAGCCTTATATCCAAAGTGGTAACAAACGTATCCCCTTAGCGCCAGGTCAGACAGCAACCGCTGAGGTAATTGTCCGTCAGCGGCACGTAATTGACTACATGTTAGACCCGTTTAAGAAATTGCAGAAAGGCGGTTTAGATTTTTAGTCATTAGCTAATAACTAATCTTAAAAAGCCGAGGGATTGCATTATGCCAAAAGTATTCAATATTTCTAGTAAAGACATAATTCACCACATCAAGCTTTCCTGCGAAATTCCTGGTGTAGTGGAAGCGCTTGCTACTCAAAAAATTATCGCCCAGACAGCCCTTGAAGAAGGCATTACAGTCGAGGAAAACGAACTACAGCAAGAAGGTGATAGGCTGCGATTAGAAAAAAAACTCGTAAAAGCTCAAGACACCTGGGCATGGTTAGAAAAACATCATCTTTCTGTGAAGGAATTTGAAGAATTAGTCTACACCAACCTACTTTCTAAAAAGTTGGCGAATCATTTATTTGCCCAGCAAGTCGAACGGTTCTTTTACGAACACAAACTTGATTATATAGCCGCTGTTACTTATGAAGTAGTCTTGGATGATCGGGACTTGGCTTTAGAACTGTTTTATGCGCTGCAAGAATGCGAAATCAGTTTTCAAGAAATCGCCCGCCAATACATTCAAGATCCACAACTTCGCCGCGCTAGTGGTTATCAGGGAATTCGACGGCGTACAGATTTTCGACCGGAGATTGCCGCTGCTGTATTTGCTGCCACTGGACCGGAGATTCTCAAGCCTATTGTGACTCCAAAAGGAGTTCATCTAATTTGGCTTGAAGAAATCATTCAACCCAAACTAGATGAAGAGTTGCGCCAAAAAATTATTACAGATTTGTTTTCTGCTTGGTTAAAGCAAGAAATAAAAAAAATGGAAATTGTCACCCAGCTAGACTTAAATGCTAATTTTACAGCATCCGAAGAACTGCTGAAACAGGCTTAAGTCTGTTATTAAAGCGAATTTTTGTAACCGATAATCCTCCCAGATTTAAGGGAGACATAAGCGGTTGTAATTTCTCAAATGATAATAGTCTGGTGCTAGCTTGAAGCTAAGCACAGCTACTAGTAAAAAACACTTTTGAGTCGTCAAGAGTCAGGTAAGCGTGAAAAAATATTTTCTATTTACACCCAAGCGTGATTGAGCTTATCCAAATTAGAAAAACATTGAAGTAGTTTATTTTATGTAGAAAGAAAATTTTCCATTTATAAACCTTATATTCAGTCATATCTGGGCAATATAAAAGTACATTTTATTGCCCAGATATCTCATATAATATTAATATTTTTATATAAGTATAAGAA
>CAXTNZ010000273.1:0-8846 GCA_964245695.1 uncultured bacterium
GGGGAATGACTAATGACATCCAAAGTTCAAAATTTAAAATTGCGTAATGTCCTGGTAATGCGGTTGGATAATATCGGCGATGTAATTATGACGAGTCCGGCTTTGCGGGCGATTAAGGAAAATTTGCCTGATTGTCGTTTGACGTTGATGGCGAGTCCGGGTGGG
Organism: uncultured bacterium; assembly: GCA_964245695.1. Lineage (GTDB taxonomy): Bacteria > Cyanobacteriota > Cyanobacteriia > Cyanobacteriales > Nostocaceae > Hassallia. Next base: position 166 of record CAXTNZ010000273.1, read on the forward strand.
GCGCAGGCTGCGGCATTGTTACCTTGGGTGGATGCGGTTATGCCGTGGCGTGTGCTATGGCAAGATTTGGGTAAGCTGGATTTCGATCCGGTGCGGGAATGGGAGTTGGTGAGGACTTTGCAAGATGGAAACTTTGATGCGGCGATTATTTTCACTAGTTTTAGTCAGAGTCCTCATCCTGCTGCGTTTTTATGTTATTTGGCTGGTATCCCGTTGCGGTTGGGTGAGTCGAAGGAACTGGGAAATGCTGTGCTGACGATCAAGGTGTCATCTGCACCCGATGAGATTCATCAAGTTGAGCGAAATTTGCGCTTAATTGAAAAAGCTGGATTTAAGGTAAGCGATCGCACTCTTTGTATCCAGATTCCACCGTTGGCGATCGCACAAGCAAGAGATTTACTCAACTCAAAACTCAAAACTTCTTCGCCTTATCTGTTGCTAAATCCCTGGACAAGTTGTCAATCACGCAATTACGACTCTCAACGCTTTGCGATCGCTGCACGTCAACTGGCAGAAATTACAAACTTACCTGTGGTGGTGACGGGTGTAGAAAAAGACCGCGATAAGAGTGCATCTTTATTGGCAACATTGGGAAATTATGCGATCGACGTAATAGGTAAAACAACTTTACCTCAACTAGCCGCACTCATTGCCGATACAAAACTAGTGCTAACTAACAACACTTCAACGATGCATATAGCTGATGCAACGCGTACACCCACTGTTGTCATGTTTGCAGGAACTGAACTTGAGTGTCAATGGGAACCACGCAATGGCACTTCCCGCTTACTACGTCGCCCGACAGAGTGTAGTCCCTGCTACGCATTCACCTGTCCCTATCAGTTGGAATGCTTAGATATCCCTCCTGAGGAAGTAGTAGTCGCAGGGATGGAATTGCTAAAAATAGGGACGCTTGGATTAGGGACTGGGTATTAGGAAAAAATCAAAAGTAGGTTTGCACTCATTTTCTTGGCTTCCAGCTAAGCATTATTGTCTTTGATATTAAAAGTTTTGCTAATAAATGACTCAAACCATTGCCCTGATTGCTGGTACTTACAGACCCGATCACTGTGGAGTTGCTCATTACACTGCACGTCTGCGGGATGCTTTGAAAACACAGGAAATAGAGTCTGTTGTCCTCACCACTCATGCAGCTGCTAAGGAAGTTAATGAGTCTAGCATTAAAGGTGTGGTACAAGATTGGCGATTAGCTGATTTGATGCCTTTAGTGCAAGCGATACACGCCACCAATGCTGATATTTTGCATATCCAACATGCAGCAGGAACTTACGGTTTTGAACGTGCTATTTTTTTGTTACCGCTACTTCTCAAAATCACAGGCTATCGTCAACCTATTGTCACCACTGTACACGAATATGGCTGGTGGGAATGGCAACCTAAAAACGTACCACCGCAATTAATCGAATGGTTGAAAATGTGGGGGCAAAGTCACTGTTGGTGGGATAGAGAAGATGGATTTTTACTGACTTTGAGTGATGCACTGATTACAACAAACGCTGAGGCTGAAGGTGTAATTAATCAACGACTTACACAATTAAGCGATCGCCTTTTTAGTATTCCCATCGCTGCCAATATCGATGTTACTTCCATTGACCGAAATATAGCACGCCAGAGATTGCGTGAAATTTGCAACTGGTCTTTAGATACCACCGCGATCGCCTTTTTTGGCTTTCTCCACCCAGTCAAAGGACTAGAAACACTTTTACCAGCGTTCAAAAAAGTGCTGACAACTCACCCGCAAGCGCGATTGTTGCTTGTTGGTGGTGTAGAAAGTCTAGCTTTGCGGGGAGAAGAAGCCAAACGCTACTGGGATAAACTCCACACCTTAGTAGCCGAACTAAATTTAAACCAAATGGTGCATCTAACTGGCTACTTGGATGCTGAAACCGCCTCAAAATATCTTTCTGGTGCTGACATCGGAGTTTTACCTTTTAATTACGGAGTGACGATGAAAAGCGGTTCACTTCTAACTTTATTAGCTCATAACTTGCCAGTAATTGCCACACATCATCCCACACCGCTACCCGATGGAATCAGCGTACAACTAATACCTTTTCGCGATATAGATGCTTTAGCAGATGCACTCTCTCAGCTACTGAGCCATCCTGATAAACGTACCCATTTAGGTAAAGCCGGTCATGCTTTTATAGAAAAATTTAGCTGGTCGAATATTGGGCGATCGCACCAACAAATCTACCAAAAACTCCTCTGCACCCCTCCGCTACCTGGTGCGTTGTAATGTACTTGCTTCCCTTCTAGCTTTAGTAGCAACTACAACTAAGGCACAGAACAAAAGTAAAGCTATACTATTTGAAGATTCAGGCACTGAAACTCTTGCCTGATTTCGCTTAAGTTGAATTAAAGTTAAATTTGTGCTGTTAACAAAAGAACGTTGCAGAGAACCGCTAACAAAAGCTGTAGCAAATTCTGCCTTGCCTCCAAAACTAGACTTACTATCTTGATTAAATAAAGTAACGTATTGGCTTTTTTTGCTTGTAATAAAATCGTTATCGCCTACAGAGTTTAAATTTCCACTCAGAGAAAAGAAGTCTAAAGGACTTTTTTTAATGTTGGGAGTGGTATCGGATAATAGGTTGGAAAAAAAGTCATCTAAAAGATTTTGGTCAGCGATGTCGCTTGTGTCAAATAACAAAAAGGAAATATCTGCACTTGCCGTAGCATTTTCCTTTGGTGTCTCATCTATTGATGTTTCCAGGTCAAAAGCTGCTGTAAAGTCTACAGAAAAAGACTCACCAGCATCTACAAAAAAGTTACCTAAAACTTTAGCCTCAGTCTTCGCTAACCCTAAATAATTTTTACTTTCACCAAAGGCTTTACTTAAAGAAGAATCAGATGCTTCTGGTGGGTCAGTGAAAAAGTTTGTCTCTGTATTATTTTCAGCTAATACCTTGCCACCGTTGGCAATAGCCAAGGTATTAGCATTAGTAACAGTTGCAGTTACCTCAGGGTCGAAACTGAAATTTGAAAAATAAAATTCTCCCTTAGACAAAGCTAGAGTAGCAGCCTGACTTGGTGAGGTTGCTAAGGTAGAAGTAGCGATCAACGGAGTAGCGAGTAGGAAAAAGCGCTTAGCAAATCCTATATTTTTCGTCATATCATTCTCTTTTTATACTTGTTTTGTCTTTAGCTTTACTGACTTTCGTAAGTAGTTAGGCAAAGCACGAATATTTGCAACCAGCACTATTGCGGTTAATAAAATCTACAGAAGCTTTTGCGGTGTTTACGGAAAAAAATCTTTAGTTTTGTGAAAAATGTTGCTTTTATCGCACTTCTCGTTTGCGCTCTTGTACGCTCTTTGGGGCACAGCAGAGAATAGCCCCGACGATGGTCTGTACTTCACTCAACAGAGAACGGCTATATATTTCATCAAGTGTTTGCCACACAAGCTCCTCCCAGCCCCTCTGAGGGGATTGGGGGGATCAAGTTTTGAACTTATCAGCGCGTAAGTCTTGATGTTGCAACTGCAATTCTGCCTCAAGGACGCTAGAGAAACGCCTTCGGGCAGATGTCACAGTGTATGAGATTTAGTATCAATTAAGTCTGAGGAAAGCTAGATACTGCCAAAAGGAGACTTGTTAATGAATTTAAAGGCAATTTTAGGGCTATTCCAAGAAACATTTAATGAATGGAATAACGATAAAGCCTCGCGGTTATCGGCGGCATTAGCTTATTACACGATATTTTCCATCGCGCCATTGCTGATTATTGTAATTGCGATCGCGGGTGCGGTATTTGGAGAAGAAGCTGCAAGTGGTCAAATTTTCCGGCAAATTCAAGGTTTAGTTGGCGCGCCAGGTGCAGCACTCATCCAGGAAGCAATTAAAAATGCCAGCCAACCAAAGCAAGGTACTATCGCCTCCATCATCAGTATAGTTGTCCTCATATTTGGTGCTACTGGTTTATTTACTGAATTGCAAGATGCCCTAAATACAATTTGGGAAGTGCAACCCAAACCAGGACGCGCTGTGAAAAACATGGTTCGCAATCGCTTTTTGTCGTTCGCGATGGTTCTGGGTATTGGCTTTTTACTTCTCGTGTCTCTTGTGGTTAGCGCAGTGTTGCAAGCATTGGTGACTTACTTTAGCAACCTGGTACCTGGTGTCGATTTTATCTGGCAGTTTGTCAACTTCATTTTTGGTTTTGTCGTCACGACGGTGCTGTTCGGGCTAATTTTCAAAGTTCTGCCAGATGTCAAAATTACTTGGAGTGATGTTTGGATTGGGGCTGCTCTCACCTCACTTTTATTTTCCTTCGGCAGGTTTCTCCTTGGTCAGTATTTAGGTAACGGCAGTTTTGGTTCAACCTACGGTGCAGCTGGCTCAGTAGTAGTTGTCCTCGCTTGGGTTTATTATGCCGCCCAGATTCTCTTTTTCGGTGCTGAGTTTACCCAGGTTTATGCCAGAAGATACGGCTCGCAAATTGTCCCAGCTGACAATGCTATCCCTATGACTGATAAGACTCGTGCTAATCAAGGGATAAAACCCAAGAGCACTGGGCAAACGGGACGAGAATCCGGTAATAAACAACCACGCTCTAACTGGATAAATCGCCTACTCCGGCATTTTAAACAGCCCAAGCGTTTAAAACGGAGAAACAAAAATCAGTGATTTTCCTAACTGAAAGCTGAAGATTTATGTTTGCCCATCTGAGTAAATTTCAGGTAGCGTGCAAGCGCTTTCTTAAAGCTTTTACAGCAGTTTTTACTTGTTTAGACCACATTTTTTTGCGTTCTTCTTTGCGTCTTTGCGTTTTTGCGTGAGACAAAAAAGCCTATTTACCTAAAAATAGCTGTAAATTAGCTCTAGGCTGTTTGTGAAGTTAAGGCATAAGCGATCGCTTGCATGAATCCCTGCTAAATCATCCCTGCGGATGAATGCGATAAATACAAAACTGGCATTACTGTAGAGGATAGAAGCATCAAGCTATACCAAGCAAGAAGTGCTAATACTATTAAATTTAGATCTGGGGTAATAGTGACATATCAATTCATCGAAAAGCAAGTTTATGTCAACGAACTGAAAATCTCATACTTAGAAGGAGGGATAGCATCAACTTCAGAGCCTATACTATTTTTACATGGCTGGGGTGTAGGTATTGAACCTTATCAAGAAGTTATAAATTCATTATGTAAAAGTTATCAAGTGATAGCGCCTTATTTACCTGGCTTTGGAAAATCTAGCGGCTCTAACTTAAATTGGAATTACGACAATTATGCTAATTTGATAATTGATTTTTTAAAAACATTAAATCTGAAAAAAGTCCATTTAATTGGACATTCTTTAGGAGGAGGAATTGCTGCCACTTTAGCAGCGTCAATGCCAAATATTGTCGAGAGTCTGATATTAGTAGATAGCACAGGGATTCCTGTAGAGCCTTTGCCTTTCGTATTGGTGCAAAGGGCGATAGAAATGACGGCACAAGCTCCGCAAATAAAGTTTCCGCAAATCATTCAAATTTTTCAAGGTTTTTTCTACAACTTTTTCTTTAAAACTGAACATACTATCCAAGCACTATTACTTTCCTTAGAAAAAGATTTAAAAACGCTTTTGCCCAAAATTGAATCTCCCTGTCTAGTTTTGTGGGGAAAAAATGACCTCACTACTCCTTTGAATGCCGGTCAACAGTTTTCCCAACTCATAAAACACTCCCAAATGATAGTTGTCGATGAAGTTTACCACGAATGGATCATTTTATTTGTAGAAAAATTTACTAGTATTGTTTTTGATTTTCTTAATGAAGTTGAATCAGGTAAAAAGGGAGAAAAACAGCGCTAATGGACAGATGGTTCGCAATCAATTGGCATACAATTTTTTTTCCCAGCATCAGCATCTTGGAACTGATTGTACGCGGCTCGCTGGTATATCTAGCACTGTTCTCAGTACTACGCTTTCTTCCCAGCAGACAATTGGGAACGCTAGGAATTCCCGATTTGCTTGTGGTTGTACTATTTGCTGAAGCCGCACAAAACGCGATGGTCAGCACTTATACATCAATTACTGAAGGAGCAATTCTGGTAGGAACTGTTATTTTTTGGAGCTACTTGCTTAACTGGTTGGGCTACAAATTTCCCAAGTTTCAACGCTTTCTTAATCCGCCACCGCTGCTGCTTATAAAAAATGGTCGAATAATTTTGCGCCATCTAGAACGAGAACTGATTACAGAGGATGAGTTGATGAGCCAATTACGTCATCAGGGCGTAGAATTTTTAGCTGATGTGAAAAAGGCTTATCTAGAGAGTGACGGTAGCATTAGTATTATCACATCTGATTCAAAATCTGATTCAAAAACCAGTCCTATACTTGAGCAAAAATCAGGGTGATACAATTTTGGTTTTGTAGAGATGGGAATTTTTTCCTCTTCCTGCAAACTTAATCCGCGTTGCAAAAGCTTGGGAACAACTTATAGCACAATTTCTTGTTTGGCTTCTTCTTTATCTTCTTCCTTTCCTTCAGGTTTAGCTTCTTGATAAACCCTGAGGAAGGCTAAATTCCGGCGATGATTTGCTGCACTCGTTGTAAACTAGTTTTATCGTGTCTTTGGGAATAGATTCTCACAGCTTGCTCAAAAGCTTGCTTTGCTTCGACTTTCTTCTTTAAACTTAACAAAGCGTTACCTTTATTTTCATAAGCTTCGGCATAATTAGGATTGCGCTGAATTACGCGATCGCAATCTTTAATCGCATCCTCATATTTCTTTCTGGCAAACCTGCTTAAACTCCTTTGATAATAAGCATCAATGTAGTCTGCATCTATGTCAATTGCCTTATCATAATCTTTAGTTGCATCCTTATATTCGCCTGTCGCAGTACGAGCGAGTCCGCGATGAAAATAGATTTCAGCCGAGTTGTTAGAATTATCAATAGCTTTGTCATAATCTTTAATCGCGTTTTGATAATCTTTCAGAGCGTAACGGGCTAAACCTCTGTTATAATATGCCCCAGAATATTTAGAATCAATCCTAATCGCTTCCGAGGTGTCTGCAATTGCTGCTGCATAATCTTTCTGGATGCGGCGAATTGCTGCGCGTCCGTTATAAGATTGAGCATAACTAGGATTAATGCTAATCGCTTTATCAAAATCAGCTAAAGCAGCTGGATAATCTTGTTGCTCAATGCGAGTCCAGCCGCGATTATTGTATGCTTTAGCATAGTTAGGGTCAATTTCTAAGGCTTTGTTGTAATCTGCGATCGCACTTTGGTAATCTTCTAATTGACTCTTGGCAATACCGCGACTGGCGTAAGCTTCTACATCTTTGGGGTTAAGCTCAATTGCTTTGTTGTAGAATGCGATCGCGCCTCTATAATCAGATCGATTGTAACGATTGCTTCCCCATCTGCTAAAATCAGAGCCATCCGCTATAAACTTATCATCAGGCAACTTATCTACATCTAAGTTAGCGCCTCTTAAATCAGCATTCTGCAAAGAAGCGCCATTAAGATTAACTTCAATTAATTCTGCACCCCTCAAGTTTGCATTGCGAAGATCAGCACCTGTTAAGTTTGCATTATTCAGCTTGGCATTACTTAAGTCAGCATTCCCCAAGTTGGCAGAACTAAGATTAGCATTTTTCAGTTCTATACTCCGCAAGTTGAAGCCATTCAAATTTGCCCCGCTGAGGTTGACACCATTAAGAGAGACATTTGTTAATTTAATATTTCTCAGATTTACTTGACTCAAATCTACACCATTCAGGTTTACACCTGTGAGGTTGACATTATCAAGGCGCACACCGCTAAGTTTAGCATTACTTAAGTTGACACCACTCAAGTTGACACCACTTAAATCAGCTTGAGTTAAATCGGTACTACTTAAATTAGCATTTCCCAAATCAGCACTATTTAAGCTTGCCCCACTTAAATCAGCACTACTCAGGTTAGCATTTCTTAATTCAGCGCGAGATAAGTTAGCGCGAGATAGTTTAGCACTACTTAAATCAGCGTTACTTAAGTCAGCGTTACTTAAGTCAGCACTACTTAAGTCAGCCCTACTCAGATTAGCATCATTTAGATCCGCACGAACTAGATTTTTTCGACTCAACTTTGCTTGACTTAAGTCACATTTGCGACATTTATTCGTATCCACCAACTGTTTAACGTGTTCCGGTTTTTCTGCATAACCCGGAAGCGCTACCAGCACTGAGGTGAATACAGCGATCGCAGTGAATAAGTGTCTTTTGGGGAAAATTGTAGAGTACATCGAATAGTGCGAGCGTGCTTTTTTATCTTTACACACTTAAGTATGAATGCATCTTGGTTATGTCGCAATACATTAAGCTCAAAACTTAAGCGTCAGTATTACTGATGACTTAAGAGATATATTTGTTTTTTGCCGCGTCTCGTCCACCTGCAAAAATTAAGATTGTTAATAAATATAAAAGCTCCACTCATAAAAGAGCAGAGCTTTATTAACTTATTTTTACTAAACTTTACAGTTTTTCAGTTAGAACATATTCATGATGGTGATAACACTAGCGCTGGTCAGCATAACTAGAACGCCCATCAAGAAAGACTCTTTCAATGGGTTGGAAGATTTTGAATCGTTCATACTTAGTAGAGTTTTTTATTTTTAAGGATTTTCTAAAGATATCAGGATAGATATATATATCAATCAAATAAAAAGAAAACTTAAAATACTGTAAAC
>CAXTNZ010000274.1:0-6134 GCA_964245695.1 uncultured bacterium
GCAGGTACTCCCAAGGCATCCTTTAACTGTTGTTCTGTTACACCCAACTTCGTCGCCGCCGCTGCAAAATCAGGTCGAGGCGGTCGCCGCTGTCCGTCCGGCGGTTGGTTGGGCGGTTGTGGTGTCTGTGCGATTTGATTAGATGGATTAGCGGCATTTGTCTGATTGAGTGAAATAAAACCAAATGTGCCAACCAAAACGGGAATCGCTGCCACGGCTAGTATTCGACGAATGTTCATTATCGACTACCAAAAGATAGATTGTTTACATTTCTGATTCAACCAACCCAAAATGACAGTTCGCCCTGCTTCTGGATTACATTTTTGTAATTTAAGGGAGGAATGCAAATTCGCGATCGCGCGATCAGCTCCTCCAGAGCATCGCCCCAAATATGGCACACCTGCAATCGCCGCATTACAAAACGAAAGACAAGCAGGATTAGATTTGGGTGACAAAGAATTCTCTAAGTTTTGCGATACTTTTAAATTGTCGCCTGTGGAGTTAAATAATATCTTTAAATCGACTAGTCTACTAAACCTTACGAGATTGTCGGTGAGGCTTGCTTTACAGGTTTTAGGTAGGGTGATGCTGGATAACTGCTGCCATTCGAGAATTACACTTTTGTAATTTGAGCATTCATGGTAATGAATCTAGAATGGACCTATCGGTGAAGTAATGAATGCTTGTGAACGTTCTGTTTGTCGAAGATGAAGCAAAAATTGCTAACTTCGTCCGGGCTGGACTGAAGGAGCAGGGATTTGTCGTAGACTACTGCGACAACGGTGATGAAGGCTATCTGCGGGCATTAGATAATGAATACGACGCGATCGTGCTTGACATTATGGTGCCGGGAAAAGATGGATTATCGATTTTGAAACAATTGCGGCAGAAAGGTCGGAATGCTCCCGTGATTTTGTTAACGGCTCGTAACGAACTGGACGATCGCCTGCAAGGATTGAATTTGGGAGCCGATGATTATATCGCCAAACCGTTTTTTGTGGAAGAGTTAGCGGCTCGAATTCATGCCGTTGTACGCCGGAGTGTGGGCGAACGTCAAAATCTGCTTTCGGTTGGACCCCTCAAACTCGATCGCATCACACGAGAAGTCACCTGCAATCAACAAGTGATAGAACTCACCAGCCGCGAGTTTAATCTTCTGGAGTATCTAATGCGCTCTCCCGGACGAGTATTTACCCGTACCCAAATTTTGGAACACGTTTGGAGCTACGACTTTAACCCCAACACCAACGTCGTGGATGTTTGTATCCAGAGAATTCGCAAAAAAATTGACCCCATTGATGAAGCAGGCTGGATTGAAAGCATTCGCGGGGTTGGATACCGATTTCGCCAGCCAGAACCTCGCTCGTGAAACTACCTTCGTTTCGACTCCGGATTGCCCTATTATCTGGGGCGCTGGCTGGAAGCGCATTAGTAGGGTTTGGCGCAGTCTGCTGGTTCCAGATTTACAATGCTCAGATCGGTCGCCTCGATGCAGAACTGGAAAATCAGTTGATGCGGGCAGCCGGTCCACGAGATCGACAGCCACGAGATCGACAGCGATGGCAGTTCTACGAAGACTCATTACCCTATGCCTTCGGAACAAATACAAAAATCCCGATCGCACTGCTGGTGCTTGACGCAAACGGCAACACACTTTATCAATCCAACAAAGTGCCTGCCGACAAGGACGTGAATCGTCTGCTGGTTCAACGTCTTGGGTTGACACCTCTGCTACCGTTCCCTAAAGGTGAACCACCGCCAAAACCTGAGAGTATAAATCCACACCAAGAGCGATACTCCGGAGGAGTCGCTTTGCGATCGCCCTTTATTCGCCCACCCCAACCTCAATTTGTCACGCTGGCGACGGCAACAGGAGCTTGGCGAATTGGAGCAACTAAATTTCCCAATGTTCAGGTTGCCATTGCCGTTAGCTTGCTTGCCGTCAATCAAGAGATGGCTACTATTAATAATATCTTCCTTGTTTCAATTCCGGGAGCGCTCCTGCTGGTTGCGGTCGGGGGATGGTTGATTTCTGGTAGTGCCTTGCGTCCCATCCGTCACTTAACGGGCGTTATTCAACAGGTGAGTGTCAAAGGACTCGATCAGCGGATTGAGATTGGTACAACGGATGTTGAATTTGTGGAACTGATTCAAGTGTTTAACCAAATGCTCGAACGCCTGGAACGCAGTTTTACACAAGCCTCCCGCTTTAGTGGTGATGCCGCTCACGAACTAAAAACGCCACTGACCATTCTGCAAGGCGAACTGGAACGAACGCTGCAACAGGTTGACCCCGGATCGGAGGTGCAACAGCGCTTAAGCAATTTGTTGGATGAGGTGCGTCGCTTGAGTGGAATTATACGCAAACTCTTGCTGCTGTCTCTGGCAGATGCGGGACAAATGAGCTTGTATCTGGTTGAGGTAAATATGTCTGAGTTGCTAATCGAGATGGTAGAAGATGTGGAACTGCTGGCTCCCCACCTGAGCGTACAAACTGACATCACTGATGGGCTGCGGGTGATGGGCGATCGCGATCTCCTGATTCAAGTTCTGCAAAACCTGTTTAGTAATGCTATAAAATACAATCTCGCCAACGGCTGGATACAGATTCACACTCGGCAAACTGAAACTACTCTCTACGTGACGATCGCCAATGCTTCAAAAGATATTCCAGTCAGCGACGAAGAACGCATTTTTGACCGCTTCCATCGCGGCGATCCTGCGCGAACCCGCAAGGTAGAAGGAATCGGACTGGGACTCAGCCTCGCCCGTGAAATTGCCCGCGCACATCGTGGCGACCTCACCCTTGACTCAACATCGTCCGGTCAAACAGCCTTCACCCTCACATTACCGATTACATTACAGAAAACAAAGCTCAAAGCCCCCGATTAGAAATCGGGGTACAAAGCAAGTAGATTTTCATGGCTTTTTGTATTTTATCTGCCAATTGATAGATAGACAGGGACAAATTAAGGGTAATCTAAGCCACTATGTTGTGTTGTGCATCGTTTAACCTACTGAAATAGATAATAGACCTCAAATATGCGTGTTCAAATAATTGTAATTTTAATTATGGCGATGCTGGTGTTTCAAGAAAATCAGCAAGCGCTGGCAAACTCTGAATCTGCTGACTTGAAAATAGAAAGTGGGCTAGAGACGTTCCCGCCAAACCTCTGTACGGAACAACAAAACGTCTGTACGAGAGTTGAGAGTTGGGAAGAAAATAAATTTTCATCCGGCGTTGTGAACAATAGTTCATGGGAGACTGTCAAGACAAATAGCTTAACATCCTCAACTCCTTCTTTACCAAAGTCATTCAGACAAATAAGTGCTGAAAAAATTGTCAAAGATATCCAGATTCGTTTTGTTGATGATAAAGGCAAGACAATCGATGACAAGGGTCAACCGATTGAAGGGCGCACCCAGAGAAATTTTATCATCGACAATCTCAAACTAAAGCCGGGTCAAATATTTCGTGAGGATTTATTTGAAAAAGACGTAGAAAGACTGAGGAGATTAAACTCATTTGATAAAGTCAACTCTGCCCTAGAAGAAGATAACACGGGCGTTAATATCATCTACTACATTAAGGAGAGTAAATTTCCCTCTTGGAACTTTGGCGCTGGTGATAATGGTGACGTTGGGCTTTACGGTCAGGTGGGTTATGAAGATGCAAATATCAACGGTCTTAATGAACAACTGAATACCAGGGTTCAAATAAGCGGTAAAGATGTTCAGTTTGATAGCCAGTTCATCAGCCCTTACCGTCGAGGAGAACCAAACCGTTTAGGCTACAGCTTTCGAGCTTTTCGCAATCGAGATTTGTCTCGAACCTTCACCGATGATATCAAGCTGGCTAATGGTAGCGCAGTGCGAGAAGGACGATTTGGTGGCTCTGTAGGAGTTTTAAAATCTTTTGATGATTGGGATGCAGCTTTAGCTCTTAATTACACTAGAATTAGCCTGCGCGATCGCGATTATAATGTTGCACGAGTGGATAGATTAGGAAACCCCCTTTCGGTAAGCGGTACTGGAATTGATGATTTGGTTACAGTATCCTTTGCTGTTAGCAAAGATGAACGCGATCGCCGTAACAATCCAACTAAAGGATCGCTCCTTACCCTTAGCACTGAACAAGCAATTCCGATTGGATTGGGTAAAATTGCTAGCAACCGACTGCGGGCTAACTATATTTTATATTTACCAGTCACCTGGATAGGTAATAATCGGTCAACTGAAAATCCAGAAATGATCGCCTTTAATGTGCAAGCTGGGACAAATATTGGGGAGTTTCCACCAGCAGATGCATTTGACCTCGGTGGACGAAATTCTGTGCGAGGCTACGGAGGTGGTGATGTCGCTAGCGGACGTAGTTATGGCTTGGCTTCTGTGGAATATCGTTTCCCGATTCTACAGAGAGTCGGAGGAGTTGTCTTTGCTGACTTCGGCTCGGATTTTGGATCTAGCAAAACAGTGTTAGGGGAACCGGGTGTGCTGCGAGGTAAACCTGGAAGTGGATTTGGTTACGGATTAGGATTGCGAGTGCGATCGCCGATTGGGTTGATTCGCGGTGACTTGGGAATTAACGACCAGGGAGATATAAGATTTGAAGTTACCACTGGTCAGCGGTTTTAATACCAAGGGAAAGCAGCCGATGAAATATTGGCGCGAGTGCGATCGCTGTTATGGGTAATTAAGCGGACATATTATAACTCCTAATATCAAGTCCGGATGCTTTTTTTATAAATCCTGCGGAACCTCCCCTGGTAGGGGAGGGGCGCTTTGAGTTTCGTCACTCGTGGGGGAGAGGAAAGTTAATTATGGTTATTCAACCGGACATAATATAACTGTTAACTCTCTTGATTTTCCTGGTTGAACTTCTTGTGGATGGTTCTAGTCTGTTGCCCATCAGTAGTAATTGCCGTCATGAGATAATCAATCAATCTGTCTTTAAAGGGGACACGCAAGTGGAAAGTACCATCTGGTTTTAGTTTGATGGGATGACCACCAATTGTCACGGTTGCACCTGGTTGTGTTGCTCCATGAATAATTAACTCAGCATCCGCCTCGAACCAGAAATCTTGCTCTTGACGGCTCAATACGTGAACATTAGCTGATCGGGCTAGTAACAACCAGCGATCGCCATCAGTGAGATAACCAATTTCAGTCATGTAGTCGCGATCGCTAGCCGGAATAGCTACATAGCGATCGTGTGTTATCTCCTCACATTCATACTGCTGCACCAGTGTCGGAGTCTGATTCAGGTTAATATCAGTGACATCATACAGCCGCAGCGTCAAATGAGAGCCGCCCTGTTGTCGCATCGCTTTTTTCTGGGTGTCGGAAACGTTCCAAGAGACATAAGCCCATTTCTCCGTGCGGGGTGCGATCGCAATACTGCTCTCAACGTCTGTATTTGCCTCAGCATTTTCTATCATATTTGCTGTGCTTGCTTTTACATTTAAATCAGCATTTTCCTCAATACCATAAATTGCCGCCCAAGATGCTGCTGCTGCACCTGCTACGGCTGCTGGGCTAGCTTCAGTAACATTTTCTGGCTGAGGTGCTGCTTTTGTCTGTTCTGGCAGGTTCGAGACTGTTTCCGGGATGTCTTCGGTTGAAGTAGATACTGCCTGGGGTAGTTCCTCCGTCTGTTCTGCAATCGGTTCAGTTGGCAGTTCTAGCATCGCATCTGTGACTTGCGCCGATGCAGTTGCGCCTGACTCTGGTGAGGTTAAAGCTGCATCACCAGTCAAAGTGATATTTTCTTCCCAGTTTGATTCAGCAGATAAATCTTCCTCTGTCTCTTCGGCAGTGGGTTCAGCCGCGTCTGCTACCACATCCAAAGCAGCTTCAGGAATATCTGCTAATTCCGGCATTGCAGGTATGACTTCTACTGTCGGCAATTCTGCATTCGTTACCACTGTGGGAACATCTGCTAATTCCGGCATCGCAGATATGATTTCCACTGTTGGCAATTCTGCATTCGTTGCCACTGTGGGAACATCTGCTAATTCCGGCATTGCAGGTATGGCTTCCACTGTCGGCAATTCTGCATTCGTTGCCACTGTGGGAACATCTGGCGGTTCAGAAACCGAAGTCACAGCTTCGGTTGGTGGTGTTTCTATATCCCA